>CAISYK010000712.1 GCA_903889605.1 uncultured Bacteroidota bacterium | reverse complement strand
TGGATGTCTTAAATATGCAGAATACAGTTATAAATTTACTTGTTATTATTGTTTTAGGAATAATAATGAGCTTTTTCATAAGCCCTACCTTTTTGATAGATCAAGCTGGCTAGTCTTTTTCAGATTATCATATTGCATCGGAGAAATGTTCACTGTATTTTGAGCCTTAGCCAAAATAAAACTGGAGCATGCTAAAAAAAGTAGAAGTTTTTTCATATGATATAGATTTAGGAGGTTTATACTGAGGCAAGTTTAATATATTTTATTTTCAAAAACAAATTATTTTCATACTTTTTTATAAATAAATTTATTACGCAAATTATTACGTAAAAAAACAAACAGAAAAAAATTAAAAAAAACGCTTCAATGAAAAATATCGAGATGCTCGGAGTGAGCGCTGTTTGATGAAATTGGCGTAATGATGGAGCCGCTTAACAAAATTTGAAATTAAAATTTAAACAACCTCTCAGAATGCATTTGAAAATAATCGGCATAATTACAATATTCAATTGGCTCAAAAAACAATAGAACACCATAACAATTAAGCCAATTATAAGAGTTTGTATTCAAAAAAAAGGTAAAATTGTACTCTTAAAAAATTCTGAATCTGATTGGCTGTAAGAACAGCAAAAAAATTAAAAAAATTTAAAATGACAAAGATATTAGTAGCAACCGAAAAACCTTTTGCAGCAGCGGCTGTTGATGGCATAAAAAAAATATTTACTGAGGCTGGTTTTGAAACAGTTCTTCTGGAAAAATACTCAGATTCGAATGACCTTATTAAGGCTGTTTCAGATGCTGACGCACTTATTATAAGAAGCGATAAAGCAACGCGTCAGGTTATTGAAGCCGGTAAAAATCTAAAAATTATTGTTCGTGCAGGTGCAGGTTATGACAACATTGACCTTGCAGCTGCAAGCGAAAAAGGAATTACAGCAATGAATACACCTGGTCAAAATTCAAATGCTGTTGCCGAACTTACATTTGGCATGCTGGTTTTCATGGCAAGGTCAAATTTTAACGGAGGTTCAGGAACTGAATTAAAAGGAAAAAAACTGGGTATCCATGCTTATGGTAATGTTGGAAAAAATGTTGCACGTATTGCCAAAGGCTTCGATATGTCGGTATATGTTTTCGACCCGTTTGTTACAAAAGAAACAATTGAAAAAGACGGAGTAAATGCAGTTGATACGGTTGAAGAGCTCTACAGTACTTGTCAGTACATTTCTTTAAACATACCGGCTACCGAAAAAACAAAGAAATCAATTAACTTCGAGCTGCTGTCTAAAATGCCGAAAGGCGCAGCAGTTATTAATACTGCAAGAAAGGAAGTAATTGACGAAGAAGGATTAAAGAATATGTTTGCTGCCAGAGCTGATTTCAAATATGTATCAGACATTATGCCTGACAATCATTCAGAGCTTTTACAATTTGAGAACAGATATTTTTCAACACCAAAAAAACAAGGCGCTGAGACTTCTGAAGCCAATATAAACGCTGGGTTGGCCGCGGCAAACCAAATCGTAAAGTTCTTTAAAAATGGTGATAAAACATTTCAGGTAAACAAGTAAAATAGTTGAGAGTGCAGAGTGAAGAGTGCAGAGTGTAGAATTTAGAGCGTATAAAAACAAAACTATTTACTATAAACTATATACTATTAACTTAAAACGTTTAACTCATAACTATTAACTCTAAACTTTAAACGAATGCCGTGTTAGGGATTGCAGCGAAAATCCTTTTGCCCTTGCAAAAGATTGCAGCGTAAAGCCCGACCATTTCTTTTTTAAGAAATGGGAACACCAAAAATAATTTTAAATTAACAGGAAAAATATAATCGAAATTTTAATAAAAAAAACTAATAACTATTAACTCTAAACTCAAAAGAAATGGCAATTTTAAAAGCATTTAAAGGAATACGTCCGCCAAAAGAAATAGTTAACGCATTAGCATCAAGACCTTATGATGTATTAAATTCAAAAGAAGCAAGAGCTGAAGCGAAGGGCAATGAATTTTCATTACTCCATATTACGAAACCTGAAATAGATTTACCCGAAAGCATTGATGAGCATGATGATAAGGTATATGCAAAAGCAAAAGAAAATTTTGATAAATTTCAAAAAAACAAATGGCTTGTTCAGGATGAAAAGGAATGTTTATACATATATGCACAAACTATGAATGGCCGGACACAATACGGACTGGTTGGTTCTGCAGGGGTTAGTGATTATTTGAACGGCATCATAAAAAAACATGAATTAACCCGCCCCGACAAAGAAGAAGACAGGATGAAACATGTGCGCGCAGCGGATGCAAACATTGAACCTGTTTTCTTTACATATCCTGCCGTTAAAGAAATTGACGTTATAGTTGAAAATATTGTAAAAACTCAAAAACCAGAATATGATTTTATCACTGACGAAGGTTTCGGTCATAAATTTTGGGTGATTAACGATGATTTAACAATTAATAAGTTAATAGATTTATTCGCAAAAGTGCCTTATACTTATGTTGCTGACGGACACCACAGAACCGCAGCAGCAGCTTTGGTAGGCAATGAGAAAAAACTAAAAAATCCACACCACACCGGCAATGAAGAATACAACTACTTTTTAGCAGTTCATTTCCCTGGAAATCAATTGAGCATAATTGATTATAATAGAGTTGTTAAGGATTTAAATAATTTAACGCCTTCGGAATTAATTGAAAAACTTAAAAAAGTTTTTGATGTCGAAGAAAAAGGAAATGAAATTTACAAACCAACAAAACTTCATAATTTCAGCATGTATCTTGAAGGCAAATGGTATTCTATGACTGCAAAACCAGGCACATACAATGACAACGACCCTATCGGAGTTCTTGATGTTACCATTCTTTCTAATCTGATTCTTGACAGTCTTTTGGGAATTAAAGATTTAAGAACTGACAAACGTATTGATTTTGTTGGCGGAATAAGAGGATTAGGTGAATTAAAAAAACGTGTTGACAGCGGTGAAATGAAAGCGGCTTTCGCACTTTATCCTGTATCCATGCAGCAATTATTTGATATTGCTGATACAGGAAATATTATGCCGCCGAAAACTACATGGTTTGAGCCTAAGCTTAGAAGCGGCTTGGTGATTCATAAGTTGGGAGAATAAAATTAATCCTGGAAATAGATTTTAAATTTACACATCTATTAGATTTATGAAAAACATATTTTTATTGTTTATATTCATTTTTCTATTTAAAGTTAGTTTTTCCCAGCAATACAAGCAGTTTGAACGCCATTACCAAAAAGGCTATTATTGGTCTAAACATGAAGCGAAGCGGAATCTTAAGAAATTCCTTTTCAGTAATGATGTGAAGAAAGGTGATGTAATTGCAGACATCGGTGCCTATAATGGATTTACTGAACTTGCTCTATCCATGTTTCATGAAGACCTTACATTTTATCTGCAGGAAACTCAGGCAGACAGATTAAACAAATGCGGCTTTTATGAAATATATAATTATTATACCAAAGAGAACGGAAAGCCGATAACGAATAAATTCAATTTCGTTATCGGTGACCGTGATCACTGCAGCCTCCCTGACAGCACATTTGATAAGATTATTTTCATTAATGTTTTTGAATATATTTCCAGATGCGATCTTTATCTGAAAGACCTAAGAACAAAGCTGAAAAGGAATGGGAAAGTGTATGTTCAAACAACAAACAAATTTAAAGACAGCTATTTCATTAAGATTTTTGAAGCAAATGGTTTTTCTTGTGAGAGATCTGTAAAAAAAGGAGGCTACAAACAATTGGTGTTTGTTGCTTCTCAAAAAAGTAAAAATGCGATCAGTGATATTTTTGATGCGGCAATTCAAAAAGATTACGATAAAACGAAGTTTTTCCTTGAATCAAAAGTAGATGTAAACAGCACTTTAGATGCAGTAACATTGCTTGAGGCTGCAGGAAGCATCAGTGATAACCAGAAGATTTTAAAATTATTGATTGATAAAGGAGCAAATATAAATTCCTCGGAACTTTTTGTTGAAACGCCATTAGGAAAGTTTGCTCCTGCGGGTGAATATGAAACGGTAAAGCTCCTTCTGGATAACGGCGCACTGCCAACTTATGCTTCATTAGATATGTCTGTATGGTTTGCGCATGATGTAAGAATTGTAAAATTATTAGTTGATAAAGGAGCAAAAGTATACGACAAGCCAAATGCGACAAATTATATACTTTTTCATGCAGCACAGGGAGGCGATCTGGAAACTATCAAATATTTATTATCTCTTCCTGAAAGTATTGATATAAACAAGAAGAATGATTTGGGAGAAAGCTTTATTCTTTGGGCTGCTTATTCTTATAATGTCCAGGTAATGAAATACCTGTTGGATGAAAAACAATTCAATTTAAATGAAAAAGATAATGACGGTATGACAGTTTTGATGCATGCTGTTTATGGCGGAAGCATTGAGATGATAAAATATCTGGTTGCTGAAAAAAAGGTTAATGTAAACGAAAAAAATAAAGAAGGCTTTACTGCACTTCATTTTGCTTTTGATCCTGAAATCAGCAAATACCTAGTTTCACAAGGAGCGATATAAATTAATTATTTTTCGATTACTGCATTTGCCTGCCTTATCAAAAGCATAGCTGCAGGGCATAACTAATACAAACAAATTCCAAATTAAAAAATGTCTATTGCCGAAAATCTTCACAAAATAAAATCATCTTTACCAAAAAGTGTAAAATTAGTTGCTGTTACCAAAACCCAGCCAATTGAAAAACTATTGGAAGTTTATGCTGCCGGACACAAAATATTCGGCGAAAACAAAGTGCAGGAAATGCTTGATAAATATGAGCTGCTGCCGCAAGATATTGAATGGCATTTGATCGGCCATCTGCAGAGCAATAAAGTGAAATTTATTGCGCCGTTTGTATCACTTATTCATTCGGTCGACAGTTTAAAAATACTGCAGGAAATCAATAAACAAGCACAAACAAACAACAGAATTATTGAATGTTTACTTCAGATTTATATAGCCGAAGAAGAAACAAAATTTGGGTTTGATTTCAATGAAACGGAACAATTGCTTCATTCGGAAGAACTAAAACTATTAAAAAATATCAAGATTGTTGGTTTAATGGGTATGGCTACCAATACCTCAGATCAAGACCAAATCCGCAAAGAATTCCAGTCGTTAAATACATTCTTCAAAAAACTCCAATCTTCATACTCATCAATCCAAACTCTTAGTATGGGTATGAGTTCTGATTATACTATTGCCATAGAAAACGGCAGCACACTAATACGTGTTGGAAGTTCTATTTTCGGCGATCGAAACTAAGATTATATTTATACTTAAAATAATTTAAAAATAACGTTTAGTGAAAATACATCTTTTCCTCTAGCTTGCATTATGCGTAACTATTTTAGCGGTTTCTTCTGCAATACTTATTGTCACAATTGAACCGCTGTTAAATTTTAAAAAGTCCGACTCCACACCATCACTAAATATTACTCCGCCTGCCGGCATTAATGATTCAATTGTCAAAGTATTTTGGTTTCTAATTATACCTGCTGAAATTCCAGTCTGCGTTCTTTTACTTTTAAATGGTTCCCTTACTGCAAATAATAATTCATCTTCTTTTATAGTTGGAAATGCCAACCCAACAGGCCCATAACTGCTTTTTGAAAAAGATGAAATTTTTGATTTTGAAGAAGGATTTGGTTTTGAATTATGATCAAACTCATTTGTAATTCCATATGCCATATTAAAAACAGAGCTCATCCAGCCAGTACTGCCTGCAAGGGTAGAAACAATAAGTCCGCTGGAAGATTGTTCTTCTATATTTTTGTTAAATGTTATTTTATAACGAGCTGAAATGTGGGTAGAAGCTCCGATAAATAAATCATTAAAAGCCAAGAGCCTTTGGCCATCATTTAATTTAGCTTCCGCAAACCTCATGTTTTTTGAATGGTAATTATTTGCAATAACGCTTTCTACGCCTTCCATAAAATTAGTTGTATTGAAAGGAAGCAGCAAACCGTCATACCTATTTATGTCAGGGTTTACAGCCACAATAGGAATGCCTTTTGAATATTTGGCCGTGTTAGCTACCAAGCCATCCTGACCAATGACAATGATTAAATTTTTGTCAGAAAAAATATATGATGGTAAATAAACCCGTTCAACAATTTTATGTTTAATAGTTTTTGAAAGCTGCATTTGCAGAGAATTTAACGAGTCCTGGAATTTTTCATGTTCCGCTTCATAATCCTCAAAATTACCGCCTTGCCTTTCGATATAAAATTGCGCCTGAGATTGATTATTGAAGACTGCATTTAAACCCTCAAGCCTGGTCCTATTCTTAACAATGATTGCATATTCTACGCTCATTCTATCTTTTCTTGTCGCTTAATATTGATTCCAATAATTCAGGGCTGATATTCAAATTCCCAATTTTGTCCGCATTTTCAGCAAGCTGCCTAAAAGCTAAAGCTATATTGAATTTAGGGTCAGAATTATTATTAAGTGCAGTAATTATTTTCCAATCAATATCTCTATAGGGTTTTAAGGTAGTTTCAATTACAAAACCTTGTGTTTCAGCCTCTGCTCTTTCATTTGCAGTTTTTTGTTCAATTAAAAGCTTTCTTTGATTCTCTACAGAAATGTCTGCTTCAACCCGCATTTCCCTTAATTTTCTATCGTTATCGGCATTTTGAATTTTTGTTTCCATTTGCTTTTCAGCAATTTGTTTTTGTTTTTCTTCAACAGCTATTTCAGTATTTAGTTCACTCTCTTTTATTTTTCTTTCCTGTTCAACAGCGAAATTTCTACGTTCATAAATAGCCTGATCAGCTTCCTGCTGCAATTTTTCTCTGGTTTCAGTTTCTAAAGCTCTCGACATTTCAGGTGTTGCAGTTACGGCCAAAATGTTTGCACCTAAAATTTCAATTCCTAACATTCCAATTGCTGGTGAAGATTTTAGTCCTTCCAAAATCCCTGTTTCAATGGCTTTGGCAGAACGAATTGATTCTTTTAATTTTATTCCGTGTATATATGATGAAGTGGCAGTTTGTGCCACATTTATTATACGCTGATTTAACTTTTCAATGTCATTTTTTTTGTATTGACCATTATCTTTTACAGTAAAATCTAAAATGTCGGCGAGCGTTTTTGGGTTATTTATTTTGTAACTTATTTGTCCTTGAATAGTCACAGTTTGGTAATCGTTGGTTGATTCATTGAATATGAAAGGCAGGTCATTACTGCCCATTGGGATAGCGGCTATAGAGCTGTTAGGTTCAAAATAAAAAAATGAAAGTCCGCGTCCCTCTCTTGCTATGCTTCCATTTTTAAAATGTAAAATGTAAGTCATTGAGTCAAATTTGATGTGTTTAATTCCGAACATATTTTTTTGTTTTAGTTTATAAGTTTAATATTGATAATGTGTATTCAAGTAGGTAATATTTTTTTCTTTTCGAAATGTACTAATAAAAGTTGAACCGCTGAAATACTTGTCAAATATAGCTGAAAAGTATTTTTTCTGAGTATGAATAATTGCGGATTGAGATTTATTATTTGACGGAAATTCGGTCTTCATTTTCCTTTTCAAATAGTTATGAAATATGATCTTTCAAGAATAATATTAAAATTCATTTGGGCGTTCC
>CAISYK010000711.1 GCA_903889605.1 uncultured Bacteroidota bacterium | reverse complement strand
ATGGTTTTTATTATTTGCGGCTGTGTTATAGAAAGCAAATCATTATTGCCTTTCAAATCTTTATGAAAATCAGCAAAACGCTTTCCGCGGTAATCTTTTTCCTCAAGATTATACTGCTGAATCATGGTACCCATTGCACCATCAATAACCAATACGCGTTTTTCTAATTCTTTTCTAATGTCTGTCATAATATTACTTGAAAAATATTTTTTTTACCGTCACTGAACCCTCCAATTTATTTTGAAAGGCTTAAAACTTGAACTGTTATATAGCTGACTATAGCCTTTTATACTATTTATTAATTTGTATTAGTCCAATCTTAAAAAACTACCCGCTTTCTCGACTCCGCTCGAAATGGCCAGCGCGCAGTCATTTCGAGCGGAGTCGAGAAAGGGCGGAGCCTAAATTAATTGGACTATTTTATAAGTATAATTGGTATTACTATCAATTTACATATTATCTATTGAATAGTCCGGCAAAAAAAACTCCCCTAACTTTTTATGGTCAGAGGAGATAGATTATTTTGATTTTATTGATTTCAAAAAAATTACTCTGACTTATCTTTTCCAGCTATAAAGCAGGATAGGATTTAGCACCTTTCCAATTAAGGAAGGTTGCTAAGGCTTCATAGGGCAAGTCCCTCCGCCTTTCTTGATAAGTTATCAAAACATTGGAACACAGAAAATAATGTAATACCAAATGTTTTAGAATTCTGCTTCCGCAGATTAGTTAAAAGAACGAATACAAATATACAATGAATTATTTATTTAATGATTTCATCAAAAAAATTCACAATCCGAAGGATTTATTTATTCATCACAACTATTTTTTTATTAATAATTGAATCAGCAATATTGATTTGAATATTATAAATTCCAGAAGTTAAAGAACTTATATCAACATCTTTTTGTAAAACATTTGCTGTAAACTTTTCTGAGGCAACAACCTGACCATTTACGTTGACAATTTTGTACAATACACTTTCTCCTTTATTAGTATTTTTCAAGCCAATAGTAATTTTATTCGAAGCCGGATTAGGAAATAATGTTACAAGATTATCCTTATTTTCCGCATCATTAATTGAATTGGGCCCTGAATCAAGAAGGCAAATATCAAATTTAGAAGTTTCAGGAGGAGTTGATCCAAAAGAATAAACTCTGATATAATAGGTATTGCCAACGATTAAATTATCGGCATTTATGACCTCTGTTCCGCCTGTAGTTGTATTGTCAGAGCAGTCCAAAGGTGAACTGCTGCAATTGTCCTTAAGTATAACAACAGCATCGAAGGATGCTGAACCTTTTACTGAAATTGTCTGACTGTTTGAAACCGCAGTAAATTTGTACCATACATCATAAGCTGCAGTGCTGTAAAACCCGGCGCAGGTATCTGCGGCGGCGGATTGAGTTCCTCCGGTAACTGTTCCGCCTGTATAACTGCAGGTAGAATTTGCGGTAAGGGTAATGGCATTGGCACAATTGTCATTGGCAGGAGGAGGAGGAGGAACAGAAATGCAAATATTAAAATCAAGTGTTGAAGGCTGGGCTGATCCATAAGCATATACCCTAACATAATAGATATTACCAATAACTAAACCGCTGCTGAATATTGTTTCAATACCTCCTGAAGCAGTATTATCAGTACAAGAAATAGTTGTACCATTACAGCTGTCCTTTAACTCAATTACAGCGTCAAATGATACTGAGCCCTGTACGGTAATAGTGTTGTTAGTAGTTGTTGCCGCAAACTTATACCAAACATCATAAGCACTTGAACTAGGATAAGTATTACAAGTATCAGCAGAGCCCGACTCTGTAGAACCGGCTACGGTACCGGAAATGAAACTGCAGGCTGTATCAACACTTAATAGAAAAGCATTAGCACAATTGTCATTAGCCGGAATTGGAGGAGGAAGAGCCACACAAATCTCAAAATCAGGGGTTGAAGGTATATCACTTCCATAAGAATATACTCTTACATAATAAGTATTACCGGGGATTAATCCGACTGTGTTTATTCTTTCAGTACCTCCTGAAAATGTATTATCTGACCATGCAATAATTGGACCGCTGCAGCTATCCCTTAATGTAACCACTGCATCAAAAGATGATGAACCTTTGACTGTAATGGTCTGACCATTGGGGCCTGCAACAAATTTATACCAAACATCGTAAGCGGTTGGACTTGCATAAGAACCGCAAGTATCAGCTGGTCCGGATTGAGTAGATCCCGCAACCGTTCCCGGAGTAAAATTACACAATGAATCCACATTTAGTAATATGGCATTTGAGCAATTGTCATAGAGAGGCGGAGGAGCCGGCAGAGAAACACAAATATCAAAATCCGGTGTTGAAGGGACAACACTGCCGTAATGGTAAACTCTTATGTAGTATGTATTACCTATTATTAAATTTGTATCCTTAATAGTTTCAATTCCTCCTGAAAATGTGTTATCAGCACCGGCAATAACAGGACCGTTACAGCTATCCCTTAAAGAAATTACAGCATCGAATGATAAAGCGCCCTGAACTGTAATAATATTATTAGTTGCTGTTGCAACAAACGAATACCAAACATCATAAGCACTGCTGCTTGCATACCCATTAATGCTGTCAACAGGGCCGGACTGTGTTGCACCTAAAATAGTACCGGAAACAGAAATACAAGTTGAATCTACATTTAAAGGAATGGCATTTGCACAATCATCATTTATAGGAGGCGGAGACGGAAGAGAAACACAGATATCAAAAGTAGGTGTTGTCGGCATTGCATTTCCATAATGATATATTCTTATGTAATAAGTGTTCCCAGCAGTTAAACCATTTGTATTGATTATTTCAGTACCTCCAAAACCTGAATTATCAGAACAGTCGATAACATTTCCGCTGCAGCTATTCATTAATATAATTACAGCATCAAATGATGATGAACCTTTTACAGTAATGTTTTGTCCGCTTGTTCCGGCAGTAAATTTATACCATACGTCATAAGCGGTAATACTTGTAAGACCGTTGCAGGTAGCCGCAGGCAAAGACTCAGTTGATAAGTCAACAGTTCCTGTAGTAAAACTGCATACAGGATCTACTGTAAGTGTTATTGCGTTTGCACAATCATCGTTGCCAGGAGCAGGAGGAGGCGGAGGAGGAGGAGCAGCAAACGCTGTCGTATTTTTAAAATTCACCTCAAAGAAATGGATAACTTTGGCTTGAATAGTATTAGATGTTTGAAACAAGTAAAGAGTGATACCAGTTATCAATAATACAGCTTTTAGGTAATTCTTCATCATTTTATAAATTTGTTAATTTGTTAATTCGATTATTGTTAATTTGGTATTTGGTGAATTTGATGATTTGAAAATAAAAAAAATCATTTTCAAATCATCATATCACCTATTGTATCACCACTCTTTTAATTATTTTTGTTTGTCCGGATCTAATTAAAACAGTATAAGCGCCTTTTGCAGGATTAATATTATCAATTGTAAGCATAACCTCACCTTTAACAGGTATTACAGAAGATGAATAAATTTCCTGGCCAAACATATTAATGATAGTTATACTAACTTTATCATCTTTAAAAATATTAGAAGACTTAATGTTAAAATATCCAGATGAAGGATTCGGATAAATCAATACAGCGGCTTCCAAATCAATTTCATCAACTCCAACTCCTGAGCAATTAACGTAAGCAGGCTGTGAACCGGTAACGCAGCCATTACTAATATCAGTTACATAAATGGAATAATATCCTGCCTGATTTGCAGTATAATACTGTGTGGAGGCGCCGATAATAGGTGTTCCGGAAATATACCATTGATAAGTTACATTAAGTATAGAGCTTGCCGCAAGTGAGCAGCCGACGCTCTGCATAACAGGCACAACAGGGCAGGTTACCCCAGCTTGAGTAATAGAATGTATCTGACCGGCAACAGTAATTGATCCCGTTCTTTGTAAGTTACTTGTGCTTACAGCTACCGAGTATGTTAATGTTCCGTTACCTGAACCTGTGTTGCCTGAAGACACAAATATCCAGCTGTCGTTAGATATTGCAGACCAGCTGCAGCCATTTGCAGATGCCACAGTAACTGTTCCATTGCCTCCGGCAGAAGGATAAGTTTGGGTGAGCGGTGTAATAGTATAATTACAAGCGGAAATACCATTTTGAACAACACTATGAGTCTGACCGCCTATAGATATTGAACCTAATCTTTGGCCAGTTCCGGTATTAGCTGTAACAGAATAATTTACCGCACCGTTTCCAGAGCCTGTACTGCCTGATGTTACTGATATCCAGCTGTCGTTTGATACTGCAGTCCAACTGCATCCGGTTGCAGCAGTTACATTTACAGTTCCTGTTCCAGCAATTGAAGTGAATGATAGAGCAGTTGGAGAAATGGTGTAAGTGCAGGTTATTCCGCTTTGAGTAACAGTGTGAGTTTGCCCTCCTGCAGTTATTGTGCCGGTAAGCTGGGTTGTGCCGGTATTGGCAGCCACAGTGTAATTAACTGTTCCATTAGCCGTTCCGGTACTTCCTGAAGTAATGGTTATCCAGCTGTTATTTGAAACTGCCGTCCAGGTGCAGCCGCTTCCGGAAGAAACTGTTACTGTTCCTAAACCGCCTGCAGATGAATAAGATAATGCAGTTGGGGAAATAGTATAAGAACAAGCAGTAATACCGCTCTGGGTAACAGTATGTATCTGCCCGGCAATTGTAATTGTGCCAACCCTCTGAGCTGTATTTGAATTGGCAGAAACAGAATAAGTTAATGTACCGTTGCCGGAGCCTGAAGCCCCTGATGTTACTGTTATCCAACTATCATTTGAAGTTGCAGCCCAGTTACAGCCGTTTGCAGCTGTAATAGTTACTGTTCCGTTACCTGCCGAAGATGATAAAGACTGATTCAGAGGAGCAATTGTAAAAGTACATGTAGTAGTACCGCTTTGAACTACAGTATGAGTTTGACCTGCAATTGAAATTGTTCCTGTTCGTTGTGCAGTATTTGAATTGCTGGTTATTGAGTAAGTTACAGTTCCATTACCCGAGCCTGAACTGCCGGATGTAATAGTTATCCAACTGTCATTGGATGCTGCAGTCCAGGTACACCCGTTTGTAGTTGTTACATTCACTGTTCCTGTACCAGCTGAGGATGAATATGATAAAGCTGTTGGAGCAATTGAGAAAGTACATGGCACTGTACCATTTTGAATAACTGTATGTATCTGGCCGGCGATAGTGATTGTTCCCACTCTTTGCGCAGTGTTAGAATTAACAGCAACCGAATATGTTACTGTTCCATTGCCAGAACCGGTACTGCCTGATGTAATTGTTATCCAGGCATCATTAGGTGAACTGGCCCAAGTGCACCCGCTCGCAGCCGTTACAGTTACAGTTCCTGTACCTGCAGCAGATGAGTATGAAAGATTTTGCGGAGCAATAACAAATGTACAAGAAGTAGTTCCGCTCTGTGCCACAGTATGAGTTTGTCCAGCTATGGTAATTGTACCAGTTCTTTGGGCAGTACCTGAATTGGCAGTTATTGAGTATGTGACTGTTCCGTTACCTGTGCCGGTGCTTCCTGATGTTACAGTTATCCAGCTGCTGTTAGAAACTGCAGTCCAGGTACATCCTGCAGCTGCAGTAACATTAACAGTACCGTTACCTGCTGCAGAAGAGAAGGAAAGACTTATTGGAGTAATAGAGTATGTGCAAGGCGGCGGAGAATGAGTAACACAAATCTGGAAATCGCCGCTTCCTGAACCTGCTCCATAATGATAAACCCTAACCAAATATACTGAACCAATTGTTAAACCGGTTAGATTAGCTGTTTCTAAACCACCAGGCCCGCTGACATCTGAACATGTAATATTATTACCGGAACATGAAGAACCATCTCTTATATCAACTACTGCATCAAAGCCGGTACCGCTTTGTACTTTCACTGTATGGCTTGTTGATACAGCAGTAAATGAATACCAAACATCATCATCTCCAGTTCCAACACAAGAACCAGGAATTGATTGAGTCGCACCTACAGTAAAGCCGCTTATATAATTACAAGTAAGTGCGGATGATAAAACAATATCATTCGAACATAAATCATTTGCAGGAGATGCTGGAATATTATGAGTAACGCATATCTGAAAATTACCGCTTCCTGATCCTGCACCAAAGTGATAAACTCTTATAAGGTATGTGTTACCTATAGTTAAGCCTGTTAAATTAGCCGTTTCCAATCCTCCGGGTCCGCTGGCATCAGTACATGAAATGTTAGTCCCGGAACAAGAAGTGTTTGATCGAATATCAACAACGGCATCAAAACCTACACCGCTCTGTACTTTAACAGTATGACTTGTCGCAACAGCCGTAAATGAATACCAAACATCATCATCTCCCGTCCCAGTGCAGCTTCCAGCAACTGATTGCGTAGCTCCTGTGGTAAAACCAGAGGTATAATTGCAGGTAAGCGAGGAAGATAATGATACAGCATCAGTACAAAGGTCATTAGGGGGAACAGGAGGAGCAGTATGAGTAACGCAAATATCAAAATCTCCGCCGCCATTACCAAGTCCGTAGTGATAAACTCTTATAAGATAAGTTGAACCAACTGTTAAACCAGTTAAATTAGCTGTTTCCAAGCCATTAACTCCGCTTCCATCAGTACACGAAATATTAGTTCCTGTGCAGGAAGTATTTGACCGAACATCAATAACAGCATCAAAGCCTGAATAACCTTGCACCTTAACAGTATGACTAGCTGACACTGCAGTAAATTTATACCATACGTCATCATCCCCATTTCCAGTGCATGAGCCAGTAAGTGAAAGTGTTGCATCTAAAGTAGAACCTTGAATATAACTGCAGGTAAGGGAAGAAGTTAAAGTTACAGCACCGGAACAAACATCATTGGCTGGTCCGGCTGGAGCAGTATGAGTAAGACAAATATCAAAATCTCCCCCCCCATCGCCAAGTCCGAAATGATAGACACGAATCACATAAGTTGCACCAATTACCAATCCTGTTAGATTAGCAGTTTCTAATCCATCTGCTGGAGAGTTATCCACACACATGATATTACTTCCTGAACAAGCAGGAGCGTTTCTAATGTCAATTACAGCATCAAATCCGCCATAACCCTGTACCTTCACTGTCTGGCTGTTTGATACAGCTACGAATCTATACCATACGTCATCATCGCCATTACCAACACAAGAACCTGCAATGGACGGAGTAGCGCCCAAGGTTGAACCTTGAATATAATTGCAGGTGAGAGAAGATGTCAAACTTATTTCACTTGAACAGAAGTCGTTAGAAGGTTGAGCAAAGGCATTATTAAAATGCAGAGCGAACAATGCTGTAAAAATTAAGACAAGTAGTAGTTTTTTCATATTGGCTGATTTTTAATTGTTTGCAAATATATACATATTAGTTTGTATAGGGCTGTTCAGCAAAAAAATAAATTTACTACTGAGGCACGAAATACCACTTAGATCCACTATGTTTTCTAAGAGTTTCTCTTTGAACATAATTCCTTACTGGTCATTTGAAATTATTATTAAGAAGGTTCATCATAGCCCCAAAAAGCTCTTCAGGATGTCAATGTAATTAACTGATAATATATTAATCAAAATATAGGTAAATGGCATCTAATCGAGAACACAGTGACAGGGAATTTTGATAGAAAGCAACAAGACCTGCCAGGTTTTAAAAACCTGACAGGTCTAAATAGTGTCTGTCTTTTAAGTCAAAACTATTGATAAATAAAGAGGTTTGTTGCATACAGATACAATTTACTTTTGCATTTTTGCAATATGAAAATGCAATTATTTGAAACACTAAAATTAAAATTTGAGAGTCCAGATTGGGCTAAGAATCCATGTTTTGGATTAATGGATACAGTTATAGAACAGCATCCAGAGCTACTCAAAATAGTTGAGTCTGACATTACACAAGGTAGTAAGCAAAGTGAATTTGGCCGCAAGGATATTCCAAGTGTTGAACAAATATTTCGTGCAGCATTGTACAAAGAGATTAAACAATTAGATTATCGTGATTTAGAGTATCATCAAAGCGATTCACGGATTTGTGCACAGTTCATAAAGATAGATGATTTACGCCCTTATAGTTTTCAGATGTACCAAAAATACATTTCAAAAATAGCAGCAAAAAATTTAGAACTTGTAATGGTTTCTCTAAACAAGATTGCAATAAGAGAAGGGTTAGAGGATATAGAAAAATTGCGTCAAGACAGCACCATTGTTGAAAGCAATATACATTATCCAACTAACAATTCATTAGTGTGGGACTGCATTAGAGAAAGCCATCGTTTATTTGAACATTTGCAAAAAGAAATGATAAATGTAGATTACCGCGATTATACAAAAACTGCAAAGAAAACATTTTTTAAAATAAATGTTACAAAAAGCGGCGATAAACGTATTGATTTATTTACTCAACAATTAGTCACTTTTACAAAATGCATCAATCAAGTTTCTAACGTAATAAAAAAAAAGCACAAATGTAGCCTTGAAGCCCATTGTATACTTGCGGCCCTTGAAAAGCACTTGCCTGTTATGCAGCAAGTGTATTATATGACTCAAAAACGGGAAATAAAAAAAGAAATAGTTCCAAATGATGAAAAGCTGTTTTCAATTTATGAACAACATACCGACATTATTGTGAAAGGCAGCAGGGATGTTAAGTTCGGGCACAAAATAAATTTATCAAGCGGTAAAAGTAATCTGATATTGAGTTGTGCCGTGCCACGCGGCAATCCTTCAGACACAGACTTGTATAGGTCAACGATAGATAAAGTAATAAAAGATTATGAGATTGTACCAAGGGATAGCGCAACAGATGGGGGCTATGCATCAAAACCCAACGCGGATTATGCAAAAGAAAAAGGTATTACAAATATTGTATTCAACAAAGTTGTAGGCAGCTTACAAAACATAGTAAGCAGTAAGAATATAGAAACAAGATTAAAAAAATGGCGTAGCGGAATAGAAGCAAATATATCTAATTTTAAAAGAGGATTTGATATAAGAAGGTGCATCTGGAAAGGGTTTGACCATTTTTGCTCTAAAGTAATGTGGAGTGTGATTGGTTATAACATAAGGGTTATGACAGCTGCGATGCTGCAAAAGATGGAGTAAAAAAAAGGATAAAATAATCAATAAATGGGATAGGTGCGTCTTATCGAAAAAAAATCACTAAAAAAGCACTCGAAAAATTAAGAGAAACAATACTTGCAGACAATTTTTAAAAATTAGCATACAATTTTGCCATAAAATTTAATCCTGCAAATTTGGAATGGAAAATTGTGTGAAATGTCTGACAGT
>CAISYK010000710.1 GCA_903889605.1 uncultured Bacteroidota bacterium | reverse complement strand
CTGGAGTTTTGGAAATGGAACCCCTTCATTCTTCACAACATCATTAAATGATTTCACTTACAACTACACTTCTCCCGGAAACTACACTGTTGTCCTTTCATCAACCAGCAGTAACGGCTGTACCAGTACTGATACAATACATAATTACATTATAATTTCAGATCCTACTGCAAGCTTTACTGCCTCACCGGTTCAAGGCTGCATACCGCTACTGTGTAATTTTACAAGCCAAAGTTCGTCACCCTTCGACCCTATTGTGAGTTATGCATGGAATTTGGGAAACGGCACAGCTAATACTGCAAACGCAAGCACCACATATAATACTATAGGATTGTTTACTGTAAAACTTGTTGTGGTAACTGCATTAGGATGCAAGGACTCTATTACAAAGCCCGGCTATATTTCAACCGGATTAAAACCC
Source organism: uncultured Bacteroidota bacterium (assembly GCA_903889605.1). Taxonomy (GTDB): domain Bacteria; phylum Bacteroidota; class Bacteroidia; order 2-12-FULL-35-15; family 2-12-FULL-35-15; genus 2-12-FULL-35-15. Next base: position 2,771 of record CAISYK010000710.1, on the reverse strand, counting down.
ACGGCAAACTTCGGCATTATTGATCCAACTGTTTGCTATGGAACAGCTGCGGTATTTGCTGACAGTTCCTTAAACGCAGATTCTACTTTTTGGCAATTCGATGTGAGTCAAGGGACTTTTTCTACTGCCCCTGGAGCTGTATTTCCTTATTTGCTGCCTGTAACACACCTTTTTCCTGATACAGGAACATTTTTTGTTACCCAAATAGCTTATAGTAATGGTTGTGCCGACACACTTAAAATAGATGACATTGTAACTATCATGCCCCCAAAACCCATATTTACTTATCAGCTAAGCTGCACAAATCTTTATACTGTCACCTTTACAGATGCTTCGCAAGGCGCTGATTCAATTGTGTGGAACTTTGGTGACGGAAGTGCTCTAGTAAGCGATAATCCCAGTCCTACCCATACTTATGCAGCACGAGGAATAAAGACAGCTTCATTAACCGCCTATAACTTTTTAACCGGCTGTTCGAGCACTGTTCCTAAATCATTTAAAATAACAGAACCTATTGCAGGATTCAATACTGCTCCCAAATATGGGTGTTACCCTTTAGCAGTTACCTTCACAGATACATCACAGGATGCAAATAATCTTGATTGGAAGTTTGGCGACGGCAGTCTGGGTTTATCATTAAACAGTCCGACATTTCCATTTCTTTATGTTTATTCACTTCCTAAACTGGACACTGCCCGTCTCATTATCACCGATATTAACGGCTGTAAGGATACGGCAAGCGAAATTATAACTGTTTACGGACCTACCCCAGACTTTAACGCTTCCGCAACTACAGGCTGCAGACCATTTCTTGTGACTTTAAACGATATTTCCGCTTCTGATTCTACACTTGTTAATTGGTCATGGAGTTTTGGTGACGGCACCCCAAGCCAAACATCAACGACGCCTTCAATAACTCATACATATTCTACACCTGGATATTATTCAGTTACAATGACAGTAACTGATAAAAACGGATGCACAAAAACACTGACGAAACCGAATTATATTAATCCTACTTTCCCTTCTCCTGCATTTATTTGTGATACAATGGCATGCAGAGGAGAAGTTGTTGTTTTTAACACTACCGGCACTATCGTGGCTGTTCCTGCCGCTTACGCATGGAATTTCGGGGATGGGAATACCGGTACAGGAATAGTTACAACGCATACATACAATTCAGACAATCTATACACAGTTACACTGACAGTTACCGACATGAATGGCTGCGACAGCAGCATACAGCATCAGATTCGTATTCAGCATCCTGTTGCGGCCTTCACTGATTCCGTTCTTTTAATAGGCTGCGGCGTCACAAATATGCAGTATACCGATCATTCAACTGGGTTATATCTCAGCGGATGGGAGTGGAATTTTGGTGACGGCGCTTCTTCCTCACAGCAAAATCCAATGCATGCATATACCATTCCCGGCACTTATCCCGTTTCACTTATAACCACTAATAGCGCCGGCTGTACTGATACAGTCTTGAATAACGTTGTTGTTCCAGGCCCAACCGGCACATTTTCCTTTACCCCTTCAATGGGCTGTCCACCGCTTACAGTTACATTTACTGCAGTAAGCAGCACCGCTATATCATATACCTGGGATTTTGGAAATGGAACAGTAATTACTACAGCCAATCCTGTAACACAATTTACATATCCAGTAGACATGGTAGCAACTCCTGCTTTACTTTTGGGCAGCACACTTCCTGACGGCAGCTTTTGCCAGATACCTGCTCCTTCGGCGGGACAAATAACTGTTGTTACTGTTACCCCTACCGTAATTCAAAATGCAAACGTTACTACTGGATGTTATCCGCTAACAGTTAATTTTACAGATGGTTCTTCTGTTCCGCCTACAATTCCGGGAGATACCATCAATACATGGCTATGGAGTTTTGGAGACGGAACAACTTCTACATTAAAAAATCCAACACATGTTTTTGCCAATGCCGGAACATATTCAGTGAATTTGACAATTTCAACATTTGGCGGCTGCGGCGCCAATTCATCGATTCCTTTAAGCGTAACAGCCTATCCATATCCTATTGCAGCCTTTTCAGTAAATGCTACCAGTTTTGATTTGCCTTACGATGCAATGTTTTGTACCAATCAGTCAGTAGGAGCTGTATCATATAATTGGAATTTCGGCGACGGAGGTACGTCCGTGCTGACTGATCCCGAGTATATGTATACAACTGTTGGAACTTTCCAGGTTCAACTTATGGCTGCAACTCAATATGGATGTATTGACACAATATCTACAACTATTGTTACAAATGCCGATGTAATTTTCCCTAACGCATTTACTCCTAATCCTGATGCATCTTCAGACGGAATCTATACTTTGTTCAGTACAGATAATAATATATTTTTTCCGTATACCTCCGGGGTAATTGATTTCCAATTTTCAATTTATGATCGTTGGGGCGAACAGGTTTTTGAATCCCTTGATATAAAAAAAGGCTGGAATGGTTATTATAAAGGCAAGTTGTGTGAACAGGGTGTTTATGTATGGAAGGCATACGTTAAACTGAACAATGGAAAAGAATTTAACAAAAAAGGCGATGTTACCCTTCTGAGATAATTGACAATATTATTGAACAATTTTCTGCCGACAATTTTAAATTTCTCCAGGCAATTTTGCAGTTTGCTGTTTTTCTGCCTGGCCCAATAAATACAAAGCATTACCTTATTAGAATCTGTCCGTACAGTCGGCATTAATATCTGCACGTAATTGCGAAGGAGGCACGATTGAAGCAATCT
>CAISYK010000709.1 GCA_903889605.1 uncultured Bacteroidota bacterium | reverse complement strand
GCAGCAGCAGCAAGGTGGATTTTCTTTCACTTCACAAGTGCAGTTTCCATACTTTCTTCTGATTAATAAGTTTGAAGACCACCCTGTTTCGAAAGGGCTTGAGCAGGTTATGCTTAGATTCCCAAGTCCGTTGAAATATACCGGCGACTCCAGTATTCATTTTGCATCAATTATTAAATCAGGTCCCAAATCAGGAACCCAGCATCCGCCTTTTTCATTGAACATTCAAAAACAATGGGCCAATACAGATTTTCCTATATCTGGAATTACAATCGGCGGCGCTTTTACAGGAAAATTGGCCGGGCAGACTCCGTCCAAAATGGTTGTGATTGCGAACGGAGATTTTGCTGTAAACGGTGAAGGACAACAAGCTGTTCAGCAGCTTCCGCCTGATAATATAAATTTATTGGTTAATGCAATCGATTGGCTTTCGGATGATACCGGATTAATTGAGCTTCGTACAAAAGGTATTACAGCACGTCCTCTTGATCTTACTGAAGATGGAACTAAAACATTTTATAAATACTTGAATTTTTTACTGCCGATTCTATCAATAGTCGTTTACGGCTTTATAAGGATGCAGATGAAAAACAGACTGCGTATGAAAAGAATGGATGAGGATTATTATTAACAAGGTGATTGCCGATTGTTAAATACAGATTCATTATTTACGAATAACTTATATTCTTATTATTATGTCTAAAAAATTAAATACAAAATCATTACTTGTCATAACTATTGTTTTGGCTGTGATCTTGTTGTTAAGCAAATACCAATCTGAAAAATCAGAGAACACTTTTCGTGAAGAGTTTATAAAAATTGACACCTCATCGGTTCAGCAATTTCTTATTTATCCTAAGGCCGAAAAAGGCAAAGAGATAAAAATTACAAGAACTAAAACTGGCTGGGAACTCCAGAATGATAAAGTAAAAACATTTGCCGACAGCAGTGCTGTGAGGAGCCTTATTGCAAATTTTGCAGATATGAAATCTCTGAGTCTCGGAGCCCAAAATAAGGAAGGATGGAATGATTTACAAGTTTCAGATACAACCGGAACAAGGTTGAAAATTATATGTAAAGACAAAAGTTATGAAATTATGGTCGGCAAATTTGGATACAATTCAGCTTCCAGGAATGGTATTTCATATGTACGCCATGTTAGTGAAGAGGCGACTTATGCTGTAGGAGGGTTTCTTTCATTGAATGTGAATCAGGGTTTTAACGCCTGGCGTTTAAAAACTTTTATTAAAGGAAACAAAAATAATTGGACATCATTAACTTATTCATATCCCGGCGACAGTAGTTTTGTACTGAACCGGCAAAATAATTCATGGAAAGTAAATGGAGCAGCGACCGATTCTTTATTTACGGACCAATATCTAAGCAGAATTTCAAATTTACCCTGCAGCGAATTTGCTGACGACTTCAGTCCTGCATCAACTCCGATATACACTCTTACAATTCAGGGAAACAATCAGCTGTCACCAATTGTTATTAGGGCATATCAGGATCTAAACCATAAATATGTTCTGAATTCAAGTCTTAATAATGATGCATATTTCAGCGATGCTCAAGGTAGTTTGATAAATGCAGTTTTTGTAAGCAGTAACAGTTTTATGAAACATGCTGAAAACAAGAAGAAAAAATAATAGATATCATTAATCTTTTTCAGCAAAATATTCTTTTGTTTTGGCTATTGAAAATACCCGCTTAACGAATATCTGAGAAACTATTTCTTATTCATTATACTTTTGTTTCAAGATTTACAATTGATAAAAATCAAATATGATTGGTTAGAGTCAGAGGAAATCCCTGAGTTATTTATATAGTTGTCGTATCGAATCGAAATAGATTTCAACATGGATCTGACCCCGTAAGGTTAGGCATTAGCTTTATAAAGCTTGACAAATATATAATAACAAAAAATGCAAAAAAGCCAGCCCCGTAAGGCTGGCCTTTTGCATTATATATTTTAACGATTTACTGCTTACAATTCACCTATATCTTCATTCCACAATTCAGGATTTTTCTTTATAAATTCCTTCATCATATTTTTACATTCATCAATATTCAAATCTATAACTTCAACTCCATGAGACTGCATAAATTCTTTTGCTCCCGAAAAAGTTTCTGACTCACCTGCATATACCTTTTTAATTCCAAACTGCACAACAGCGCCAGCGCATAAATAACACGGCATAAGAGTTGAATACAAAACCGAGTTTTTATAGCTGCCGACACGTCCAGCGTTTCTTAGGCAGTCAATTTCTGCATGTGTAACAGGATCATTATCCTGAACACGTTTATTATGCCCGTATCCAACAATCTTTCCGCCTTTTACCAGCACGCTTCCAATAGGAATTCCATTTTGACTTTGCCCAAGCTTTGCCTGGTCAATAGCAGCTTTCATAAATTCATCCATAAGAATATATTTTACTTGGTTTTCATTATTTACAGCCGATTAAAATATTTATAGAATCCAGCTCATTCAGGATTGATAATTTTGACGAATAAACAATCAGCGTCATCAGCGTTCTATTCTTTCCGATAGCTGTAACAGTTCTAATTATCCAAAACGCATCGAACTGATAATCCGCTTGCGATACTGCCGTCATCCCGTCCTACTTCGTCCATATTATGAGTCAATGTACGCCCCCAGGCTTTATTTTTAAGAGACTCTGTAGAACTCCAGAAACATGCATTATTCCCTGCATATAGGAAAGGGCCTACACTATAACGATAACCACCCGGCATTCCGCTGAAGCCGCTTTCGTTTGTGGCATTTGCATTTAGTTTCCAGCCTCTTTTTGCTTTAATTTTTGCCCCGGCTTCTGATTGTCCAAGATTTTCAACAAGTTTTTCCCATTCTTCATCAGATGGAATGTGAAAACCTTTAGGTGCTAATCCCCGGACATCATTTACGGCATACCAGTTATATAATTTCCCGTATTTTATGCCGTTTTCTGTTTTATTTTCATAATAACACCAGGCGCCGGAAGTTAGTTTCCCCCAACTCGCGGCACTTTTCACTTGTGGTATCGAATCGCCATTGCGGTATGTGCTTACATTTAAGTTTTCCGCCATCCAGCTTTGGTTTCTGATTTTTACAATTTTAAATATTTTTCTATCCTGATCATTTATTTCATCGCTTGAAGAAAATAATATTAATGCTATAAATGCACTAATAAAAGTTATACGCATTTTCATCTTTTGAAATTTTTATTTTTGTTTTTCTATTTCTTTAATATAAATCGAAAAAGATATTTATATATGTAACATAGGCGTTTAGTCCAATAAAACATCAACACACATATTGCAGATTCACAGATTGAAAGGGAAATAATTATTCAACTTGTGAATTTGCAGCTGCTTTTATCTTTATAAACAGCACCTAATTACAGCAGGTACAAAATTGAAGTATTTTTTATTGGAGATAAGCAGTTTTTGCAGATTTTATAAACATTCGAAAGTTAATAATGGCTGAAAATGTAATAGTCTTTCTTCAAAAATATGAATGTGGGCGCAAAAAAAAGCCTTCCTCAAAGAGGAAGGCTCTCTAAAAACCATGGCGTGATTTTTAGATTTACTCCGCAAAATGCGGAATAAAAAAGGTTAAAATTTATTCAGCAGCTTTTGAACTATTTTCAGTTTTTTCCATATCTGCTTTCAGATTAGAAAGAACATCCATATCGCCAAGAGTTGTTTTTTCGATACCGTCTTTTACTTTTTTAGCGGCTTTTTTTGCATCATCTCCTGCAGTTTTCTTTTCAGTTGCAGCAACTGCATTTTCAGCGGCTACTACTTCTTCATTTATTTTGCTGTGAGAAACAATGATTTTTTTGCCTTCTTTGTTGAACTCTAAAATTTTGAAATCCAATACTTCTTCAGTTTTTGCACTGGTACCATCAGGTTTTACCAAATGACGGGTTGGAGCAAATGCTTCCACACCGTAAGGCATTGAAACAATAGCACCTTTTTCCATTACATTGATGATAGTTCCTTGGTGTATAGAATCAACAGTAAAGATAGTTTCAAACACATCCCATGGATTTTCTTCCAATTGTTTGTGTCCTAAACTTAATCTGCGGTTTTCTCCGTCAATTTCTAAAACTACTACATCAATAGGATCAGCAATTT
>CAISYK010000708.1 GCA_903889605.1 uncultured Bacteroidota bacterium | reverse complement strand
TTTCTTGTTTCTTTTTTTCTTCTCGATCAGGGAATTTCAATCCTTCTATTCTAATATTTGATACTCCTCCTTCTCGATATCCATTGAAATACAAACCATTGTCCTGGCTAATTTTGGCACCTTCCCAGTAAAAGAAATCGTTATATTCTTTTGTATTCCCATCACAGTCTAAGTAGGAGAAAAATATTTTACATTTTACTTTTTCATTAAATGTATTTTCAACTCGGTAGTAGGAAATGGCCATTCCATGGCAAATATTATCTTTGGGAGCTAATCTAAAACTAATAGAAATGCTGCCTGAAGTTTCGTTATAAACAGTTACCCATTCGCCAAAAGGATCGTTTTGCCAACCGGCAGATTGTGCATTAGTAATTAAAGTATTAATAATCAATAAAAGAATAAAGGATAATTTTTTCATAAATTATGAATTTAATTGTTGTTTGTTTTAGTTGTGAATATCTAAGTTTTTTGAGATTTTGTGATAAATTATTTCTTTTGGTTATAAATTAAATACATTTCAGCCTCAATACGCACATTCTTTAAAAAATAATTCTAAAAAACTAAAGTTTAAACCTCTACATTGCAGATACACAAATGTTTTTAACACAAAAGGCAAAATTACAAAAAGGTCTAAATTTTAAGTAAAAATTTAAAATTTGATTTTCAAAATATATTTAATTTCGAAGACAAAAAATTCCTATTTTTTTAATTGCTTTGCCATCAACTGATAATAAGCTAATTCAGTGCTCTTTCATTCCTTTTGCAGCGTTAGGGATGGCAGCTAAAATCCTTTTTGTAAGGAACAGCAGTAAGATTGAGGGGCTTCGGCTTATCTCAGGATAAACTCCAAGCCCGCCCCCTTTCTTGTTTTCAAGAAAGGGGAACGCCCAAATTTCTATTACGACTTCATATTAACAAACTGTACAGGCACTTCGTAAATACCACTTCTCATCAGTGCCATAACCGTTTGTAAATCATCAATTTTTTTTGCAGTTACCCTAACCTGGTCATCCATCATTTGCGCCTGCACTTTCAACTTAGAATCTTTAATATCTTTTATAATTTTTCTGGCTGCATCTTTATCTATTCCTTCACGTACTTTAATATCTTTCTTCACCATAAACCCCGATGCATACTGATCTTTGCCGAAATCTAAACACAATGGATCAAGTTTTTGTTTAATCATCCTGTTGCGGATAACATCAACAATTGAATCCATACGCATATCGTTTTCAGTCAATACGTGGATTGTCATTGATTTTTTATCTAAAGTAATTTCGCTTTTTGATCCGCTGAAATCAAAGCGGTTTATAATTTCTTTGCGGGCTACGTTTATTGCGTTATCCAGCAATTGTGCATCAACTTTATTAACAATGTCAAATGAAGGCATAATTTTATGGGAGTTTATGGATAAAATAACGGCTGCAAATAAACGAATAAAAATCTAATTTTCAGGTTACTAAAACCGAATATAAAAACCAATCTGAAAATGTTTTTTGCTGTTTATTGTCTTTTTATTTTGATAAATTCCAATAGAATAGGCAAATCATAAACAAGAATATTTGAACCTTTTCGATTATAAATAACCAAATTGTTTTGTACTTTTATGATATGAAAACACGAGCAGGGTGGATATTTACTTTATTTCTGGTTTATTACAATATTACTTCCTGTAATGATTTTGCTCATGCAGATATAAAAAAAAACAATATTGCAGAATCCTCGCTGAAGCTCTCAAATGCAAATGTCTGTATTGATTCATCCAAATTAATATTACCTATTCACACTACTTTGTTTTTTTCCAAAACCGAACAGGAAGTTATTAACGCCGGATTGGTGGACATTAAAACTATAGACAGCAGTATTGTCGTAGATATGAAATACTCAACTACTGATAATTTTATGGGTATTGATGTATATGGAGATTTTAATAAATGTTATTTGCAGCCTGATGTAGCGGAAAAGCTGAGAAATGCACAGCTATTTTTAAAATCAAAATTTCCGTACTATAATTTAATTATTTATGACGGCGCCCGGCCGCGAAGCGTGCAGCGTAAAATGTGGGATACCATTAATGTTCCATATTATGAAAAATCAAAATATGTTTCGAATCCAAGCGGAGGGTCGCTTCATAATTTTGGAGCGGCAGTGGATTTAAGTATTGCAGACGAAAATGGTTTTGTTTTAGATATGGCAACAACGTATGATTTTTTTGGTGAGCTGGCATATCCAAGAGAGGAAGATCGAATGCTTATGGAAGGGAAACTGACACAAAAACAATGGCTCAACAGGGAGTTATTACGCAGTGTGATGAATCATTCAGGGTTCTTTGGCATCACTACCGAATGGTGGCATTTTAACTCATGCGGACTAAATACCGCATATTTAAAGTATGCAATAATAGAGTAATAGCCGTTAAATATTTATAAGTTTTAGGATTGCTTTAAGTTTGAATTTTAACTTCTAAAAAAGCCTAAGCTGTTCAGTAGTTTCTTTTATTTCTACAGGAATGTAAACCCCAATAATTTGTATTTTTCCCTTAGTTTTCTAATTTTTAAATTTATTTTCATTGAATAATTTTCGTCAACTGAAGAGTGAGTATATAATTTAGAAAATTCGGGATATATTTCCGGGAAATGTAATTTTATTAATGCAAAAAAATTAGACTTCACATCTCCTCTTAAAAACAAAAAACTTGTAACAACATTATCAATACCATATTCTTTTGCTGATTGAAAAGCTGTTTCTAAATTTTCATCTGTGTCCGACAAAAATGGTATTATCGGCATTAACCCTAAGGTTGTGCTTCTGCCGATGCCTCTGAATGCTGCCAGCATTTCAATTCTTTCCAATGCTGATGATGCTCCTGGCTCTATCACTTTGCGGATTGATTCATCAAAAACAGAGATACTAGTTGCTAAATCTACTTCTGTAATTTTAGCTAACTCTTTGATTATTTCAAAATCACGTAGTATTAACGTTGATTTAGTTTGTATGAAAATCGGGTTTTTATATTTTTTAATTACTTCATAAATCTGCGGCAGCAGCTTATATTTTTTTTCAGCATGCTGGTATAAATCGGTTGTGCCCCCAATTTTAATTTGAGCGTGTTTCCATTTTTTTTGATTTAA
>CAISYK010000707.1 GCA_903889605.1 uncultured Bacteroidota bacterium | reverse complement strand
CTCTTCCCATACGCACTGAAAGTTGTCTGACCCAATGTTCATTTGTATAACCTAGTTCAAATAAAAATGGTTCAATGAGAGTTATCTCAACTTCTCTTTCATTGTTTAAATTTTCATTGTCTAAAAAAGCTGGACTATAAAGCTGAGGAAGGTCTTGAGTATTTCCCCCGTTAATAATTATCAGGTGTTGTAAGCGTTGATAATCATCAAAAGTAAAGAGATAACCGTTTAAACCTTGTAAGTTTTTTCTTACTAAAGGGTGTTTAGAAAAATATTCGTCTTCCTTCAGTTGTTTAAGAGAAACTGGTGCAACCTTTATTCCTTCCCCAATATGAATATTACCATAGTAATGAAAGAAGGGGTCTGCAATACCATCAGTCGTTGCCCTCCAAATTGAATGAATATAACTTCGAGGTGTAAGACAATACATTATTATTATATCACCTCGCTTCGTATCCTCATTTCCTTGCCAAAAAGATGTACTTCCTTTTTCATTAATGTCTAAAAATTCAAAATCGCCTCCACCAACGTTGCCACCAACCATCCATATTTGGGTCGGTTTGGGCAACTCCGAAAGAGTATGTTCGCTTTTGGAAATAAATTTTGGTGCAAAGTCATATAAAAAAGCACAAAATTCTGCACCAGTTAAATCATTTTCATTTTGGAATTTAATAAATGCTAAGCACAATTTCCAATAGTATTTTATTCGTTCTTCTTTATACCTTTTTAATGGAACTACTGGTAGTTCAATGCCAAAATTGTCGGCAATTTGTGTTAATAAATGAAATTTATTTTTTAGAAAATATGGCTTAAAGAATTCAGGGTATTTTGCATAAAGAAAACTTGAAAGAATGGGGATAAAATGAAGAAAGTCAAACTCTTTTTGGTTAACAATTTCAATTTCTCCGTCTTCATATTTCAGAGAAAAGCCCGATTTCATTATGCCCTCAAATAATTCTTCTGCTTGTTGTAAATTTAATGCCGTTGGTAAATTAGGGTGGACATAAAAATCAACTAAATCATTCATAGCAGTGATGTCAAATCCTTGTTCGCTACCATAATGTTCAAACAATTCTCTTGTTTTAGCATTCGTAAACAATTCAACAGCTTTGCGTCCTTGTTCTGATTTTTTATATATGTCCCAAATAAACTTGTTGAGTTTCATCTCTTACGATAGGTTTTTATAAAATCTCGTTTTTATATGTATGGTTTAAGTATTGGTGTTGTCCTAATAAGCTCTAAATTAAAAAGTTGTTTATAAAGTTTTATTAATTCAATGTTACAAATAAATAATACACAAAAACGAAAGTATCAAAATTTTGCTCCGTCATAACTCAAATCCAATGAACATATCAACAAACAATCTCCATCTTCTTTAAGCATTAAAACAAGGAATACCGCAAATTTTATTCTTAAATTTCAACAAAGCTAAAAACAGTATATAAAAAAGGTAAATTTGTAAACTTGTTTCGGTTAAGAAATAGGTAAATATATTCATTGCCCCTCATATTGCAGATGCTGCGTTAGGGATTGCAGCGTAAATCCTTTTGCCCTTGCAAAAGATTGAAGCGTAAAGCCCGCCGCTTTCTTTTTTAAGAAAGCGGAACGCCCAAATGAATTATATTTAGATAAATAG
>CAISYK010000706.1 GCA_903889605.1 uncultured Bacteroidota bacterium | reverse complement strand
TGAAAATAAACCCATACCTGTGCCGTTTGAGGTTTTAAAATTGTCGATGGTTGGTGCAGGATTGGTATTCCAGCAAACACCACGTCCTGTCACGGGAGAGCCACCATCTTCAGAGATATAACCGCCACTTAAAGCCGTGGTTTCAGTAATTCCGGTTACTTCGGTAGTTGTTAAAGTGGGTACTGGTAAAATATCTGTTGTGGAAAACATTACAGTTTCTCCATAATACGTTAGTCCTGCGGCCTTAGCATAAGCCCGTACAAAATACAATGTGTTATCTACTAATCCATCAAGTAAGCAAATAAAATCGCCATTCACAACACCAGCCACAACAAAGTGATCGGCAACTGTAGGAGGTTGAGTCAAACTCCAACAAATGCCGGTTTCTGTAATTGCAGCATTCCCATAAAATGATACTTTACCATGACCATAAGCCTTTGTCGATGTAATATTTGTAACTGGGTTTGTTGTAACATTGGGTAATAAGGAGTTTGCATTGCTTATCCCGGGTATAAAAACGTAATTTCCAGGCACAAGAAACAATGTTTCCCCAGTAGTAGAAGTTCGTAAACTTAAATTTGTACTAGCCGCATACAATGCTTATGGCACACTTAATAATTGATCGGTGCCAGTTATCAAGTAGTTTGTACCTCCCAAGGGGTCAGTTTCTGTTTTCAGAAAATAAGGGCCGTTAGCCCAAGCAATTGAACTTAGAGTTCCTACAACAGGGATTCCTCCCCCAATCTCAATATTTGCCAAACCATTTATATTGGTCGTTGTGGAATGTGTTTCTGAATAAATAGTCGAGCCGTTTGATGATCCTTGGATCACACTTATTTTTATTCCAACAGAACTGTTTTTCACCAAAATCCCTGCAGCATTTCTTATTATTGCCTGGTAGTTCATTTTATTGGGAGCTTGGGCATTTGCTTGTTGAGTATAGAACAAGGATGAAAAGAGAAGGAATGAAAATAAAATGGGAAATAGCTTTTTCATGGTTTTAATTTTTAATGATTTTAAATGTTTTCACTTCTTTCTTATTCTCAGTAATTATTATAAGATAAGTTGCCGGCATGAGATTCTCCATTGGTATTATAGTCTCACTGGTTTCTATTATAATGCTCTGCAAGAGTCTATTGTTCATATCATATAGTCGATACCGCAAATCTTGAGAAGTTTTAAAGTTTTCGATCTTCAGTTTGAGGAAGCCTGATGTGGGATTTGGGTGAACCATGCAGATCAGGGCTATGTCTTTTGGCTCGTCAATGCCGATAACCATTGTTTCATAAGGCTGTTGAATTCCCTGAGTAACGGTTCCGTTTGTTCCCTCGTAGGTATTATAGGAAAGCTGTCCAACAGTATAGCTTACACTGCCATTGCTGTTTGTTGCATTTCCACCGACAGTAGGAATGGCATTCTGTGCCTGTATTGATGTCCAGATTCCAAACAGAATAAGAGCGATTAATATGGTTCTTCTATTTTTCATAACATTTCATTTTAATTTCAATTCTGATTTATTTAACACTAAACAAAAAACAACACCGTAAAGGGCCGGGGATTCTTAAACTATTTTATATTCATCATTAATGTGGGGAATTATTTTCTGAAGTTCTTAGATTGCTAAGTATCGAAATATTATGCAAAAATATATAAACTAT
>CAISYK010000705.1 GCA_903889605.1 uncultured Bacteroidota bacterium | reverse complement strand
TTTCTTTAAAGAATTAAAAATTTGTCACGAAATCGATTATAAGGAAGGAATAAGTAATTCATACAGCAATTTCGGTTTAATTTATTATTATCAAGGTAATTCCGCTTCGTCTAAAAAAGCGTCGGCATATAAGTATGCAAGAGCTTTGGAAAACCACTTAAGATCCCTAAAAATCAACGAGAAAATAGGAGATAAAAAAAGAATAGCAGAGTCAAACTCTAATATCGGAAATATTTATGAAAAGCGTGATAATTATGTTATGGCAATTCGTTATTATTTAAAATCTTTAAAAATCCGCGATGAAATCGGAGATAAAAAAGGAATAACAGAGTCCTACATAAATATCGGGAATATTTATAGTTTACAAAACAACTTGAATGAGTCCTATAAATATCTTAACCAAGCATTAATTTTATGCAAAGAAATAGGAAATAAAAATGGCATTAAAGAAGCATATTCTTCATTATCCGATTTATTTGAAAAGCAAGGAGATTTCAAACAGGCTTATAACTATCACAAACTATATTCCAATAGTAAAGACTCTATCCTTAATGAGAAATCCGACAAACAAATAACGGAAATGGCAGCGAAATATGATAGTGAAAAGAAAGATAAAGAATTAATTAAGAAAGATGCGAAGATAAACCTGCAGCGAGCTGAAACCGAAAAACAAAACATGCAGCGTAACGTTTTTATTGTTGGATTTGCTTTAGTATTTGTGTTTGCCCTTTATATTTTAATTGGTTACCGCCAAAAACAGAATGCCAATAAATTACTGGAAGAAAAAAACGTACTCATTGAAAAACAAAAAAATGAAGTATATAATCAAAAAGAAATAGCCGACAGTCAGCGTATCATAGCTGAAGAACTGCATGAGGTCTCCGAAAAGCAAAAACTTATTGTTGAGAAAAAACAAAAAGAGATTTTAGATTCTATTACATATGCTAAACGAATACAAACAGCATTACTTACAAGCGGTGAATATATTAAAAACAACCTGCCGGCAGAACATTTTATTTTGTTTAAGCCTAAAGATATAGTCAGTGGTGATTTTTATTGGGCATTAAGCATAGCGGCATTGCCGGGTTGGGATATGAGAACAAACAAGCTGAAATATTCTCCTGATATCAAACGTACAAACACATTTTATATCGCTGCAGCAGACTGCACAGGGCATGGTGTACCGGGTGCTTTTATGAGTATGTTAAATATTTCTTACCTTAACGAAAACATAATTGAGCGCGGTATAAGGCTTCCGCATGACATCCTAAATTCGCAGCGAAAAGAAATTATACAAGCTCTAAATCCTATTGGAAGCACTGAAGAATCTCAGGATGGTATGGATTGTATACTCTGCGTTTATGATTTTGATAAAATGCTTTTACATTTTGCAGCGGCAAATACCCCTTTGTGGCTAATTCGTGAAGGAATGCTGACACAATACAAAGCCGACAAAATGCCAGTAGGAAAACACACACAGGAAATGAAGCCGTTTAATCTCCAAACAATTGAACTGGAGAAAGGCGATATTATTTATACCTCTACAGATGGCTTTGCGGATCAGTTTGGCACTAATGGTAAAAAACTGATGAAAAGAAAATTTAAAGAAGAATTACTAAAAATTCATCATCTGCCAATGGACGAACAAAAAGAACATCTGAATCAATTTTGGGAAGACTGGAAAGGCAGCAACGAACAAGTGGATGATGTTTGTGTGATTGGTGTACGCATATAAATCAAACAGCACATTGAATTAAAAGGAATCAATAAATTGCATTATCATTATGTTCTTAATAGTTTCCTATCGACAACATTACTAATGTACAAGCCTCAATAGTCTCAATATTATTTTGCTGCAGTAATTTTTCAAAATCAGGATTTTCAGTGCCGGGGTTAAAAATTACACGCTTAGGCAGTAAACCGACGATATACTCATACCAAAATGGTTGGTTTTTAGGCCCGACATAGAGTGATATTGTGTCGACATTAAATATATCCACCTTGCCGTTAATAATCTTCAATCCGTTTATTTCGCCATCCTGAATTCCAACCGGAATTACTTCATGATTGTGCTTTTGAAGGGCCATCACGGCTTTAAAAGAATATCTTTCAGGATTATCTGAAGCTCCTATTACTACAGTTTTTTTCATTTGGATAATTTAATTTGTGTCAATTTTAAAATTACTCATTAGCAATTTGGTTATTAACCTCAGTTCGATTATTATTATGATACTGTCATTCCGAATCTTTTATGAGGAATCTTGCTCATTATTCAGCATTATTTTAATCAATAACAAGATCTCTCTTGGCGAAAAACCAATCGAGATGACATCTA
>CAISYK010000704.1 GCA_903889605.1 uncultured Bacteroidota bacterium | reverse complement strand
ACACAAAACGATTTTGCTAATTTTATCTCACTTCACCAAAGTAAACGCGCTAAAATGGATGAGAAAATGCTCATAAATCAGCTGTATAGTCAATTTGTTGATGAAATGGCAGTAGCATACGAAGAATCTCGTTTGGATCAAAAATATCCCGAATTTAAGGCTCTAATGGAAGAATACCATGACGGCATTTTATTGTTTGAATTAACTGATCAAAAAGTTTGGTCTAAAGCAGTAAAAGATACAACTGGTTCGAAAGATTTTTATGAAAAAAATAAAACTAATTATAAATGGGATGAGCGTGCCGATGGATCTGTTTACAGCTGTTCTGATGCATCAGTTGCTAGTACTGTCCGCAGTTACTTAAAAGATAATAAACCTGAAAAAGATATCTTAGCCGAAGTAAACAAAGATTCACAATTAAACCTTCAGGTTGAAACCCGCTTATTTAATAAAGGTGAAAATGAGTTCGTTGATAAAAATTGGTCTCAAGCCATTTCAGCTGACATCGTTTCTGAAAAAGACAAAAAAATTGTGATTGTGTCAATAAATAAAATAATACCTTCTGGTCCAAAAACATATTTGGATTCAAAAGGAATGGTTACTGCCGATTATCAAAATTATTTAGAAAAACAATGGCTTTCTGAATTAAAGAAAAAATATGCTGTGACGATTGATAAAAACGTCCTTGCTACAATTAAATAATTACAGATAACAAATCTGTGCGAATTTACAAATATGTATTTCGAATACAGATAGGTGATTTTAAGAACGAATTTACGAAAAAGGGTATGAGTACACAGATTCGCAAATTCGTTTTTTTATTAGTTATCTGAACAAAGATTCTTAACGATTGATACAACAATTGAAACAGTTATTATCATATTTTATTGGATTATTATTACTCGTTTCATGTTCTTCTGAAAAGAATAAAAACAATAACCGTGAAGCTGTTGCACGTGTAAATAATGCATATCTGTATTTTGATAATATTAAAGATATCATTCCTCCAGGCACTTCCTCGAAAGACAGCTTAGACCGCTTAAAAAAATATATTGACAATTGGGTGCACGAAGCATTAGTTATTCAAAAGGCGGAAGATAATCTTACTGATGAACAAAAAAATGTGGAAACTCAATTACAGGATTATCGGAATTCCCTTATTACGTTTGCATACGAAAAAGAGCTTGTAAAACAAAAGCTGGATACTACTATTGATAATCAGGAAATAGAACAGTATTACAATAATAATCGAAACAATTTTGAGCTTAAAGATAATATCATAAAAGTTATTTATATAAAAGTGAATAAAAAAGCACCAGGAATTAATAAACTTCAGAAATGGTATAAATCTGATAATCCTAAGGATAAAGAACTTTTGGCCGGATACTGCCATCAGTTTGCAGAAAATTTTTATTTAGATGATAACTCTTGGTTGTTATTTGATGATTTATTAAAAGAAATCCCCATTCAAACTTATAATAAAGAGTTATTTTTGCAGAATAATAGATTTGTGGAGGTAAGTGATTCTACCAACAGTTATTTTTTGAATATTAAAGGATTTAAAATTAGAAACAGCCTTTCACCTTTGAGTTTTGAAAAAGAAAATATTAAAAACATAATTTTAAATAAACGTAAATTGCAGCTCATAATTAAAATGAAAGAAGATATTTACAATGACGCTGCAAATAATAAAAAAATTGAAATCTATATCAATGACAAATCTAAGAAATAACCAAAAGTCCGCATTAGCAAACATTTATGGGAGTGGTTTCTCCCCGCTGAATCACCTGAAGTGGATATGGGTTTTGGTTTGTGCGTTGTTTCTTCTGCCTATCGGGGATATGGGGATTGGCTTCGCCCAGGGAAAAGTTATTGATCGTGTTATTGCAGTTGTAGGTACTAATCCTATCCTGCAATCCGAACTTGAAGCCCAATATCAGCAGATGGTTTCGGCTCAGGAGATAGTGAATGAAAATTCCAAGTGTAAGTTATTAGAAGAACTACTATATCAAAAATTATTATTAGCACAGGCTCAAAAAGACAGCCTGTTTGTTACTGATGCCCAAGTTGAGCAGGAACTTGATAAACGTATAAGTTATTATATTCAGCAGTTCGGAACAGAAGAACGCTTTACTGCATTTTACGGTAAATCCGTTGAAGACTTTAAAATTGATCTTAAAGATAATGTACGTGATATTTTATTATCCCAGCAGATGCAGAGTAAAATAACGGGTGATATGAATGTTACTCCCAATGAAGTAAGGGCTTATTTCAAAAATATTCCTGCAGATTCAATTCCTTTTATCAATTCTGAAGTAGAAGTCGGACAAATTGTTAAAAAACCAAAAACTACTCCGGAAGCAAAGAAAGAAGCTAAAGCAAAAATTGAAGATATCCGCCAGCGTATCATGAAAGGTGATAGTCCTTTTCCAGCCATGGCTGCATTGTATTCCGAGGATCCTGGTTCAGCTAGTAAAGGAGGTTTGTATGAACATATACAGCGCGGACAGTTTGTTCCTGAATGGGATGCCTGGGCTTTTAAACTTAAACCAAATGAAATAAGTGAGGTATTTGAAACAGTTTATGGTTTTTTCATTATTCAGTTAATCGAACGAAGAGGTGATGAAGTAGATGCACGCAGTTTGCTTATAACTCCAAAAGTTGATGCAGCTGATCTACTTAAAGCTAAACTATCGTTAGATACTATTTATACAAAACTTTCAACTGACACTGTATTATTTTCTGAGGCTGCTGCAAAATTTTCGGATGACGATGAAAGTAAAAACAGCGGCGGTTTAATTGTAAATCCAATGTCAGGCGCTACTCGTTTTCAAATGGATGAACTTGGTCAGATGGATCAAACTGTTGCCTTTGCAATTGATAAACTTAAATTGGGTGAGTTCACAAAACCAATGCCTATGACCTCGCGTGACGGCAAACAAGCATACCGTATTGTGTATTTAAAAACACGTACATCGCCTCATCGGGCTAATTTATCTGATGATTATCAAAAACTGCAGGCTGCAGCTTTAGCTAAAAAACAACAGGATGCAATTCAAGCATGGATAAAAAGAAAATCTGTTAATACTTATGTACACATAACAGAAGACTATAAAAATTGTACGTTCAATAATAAGTGGATTAATTAATAGTGTTTAAGTGTTTAATTATTTAAGTGTTATAATTATTGACATATAAATACCAAAACACCAAAACTCAAAACACATAAAAGAACATGTATAAAACCGATGTAGAAGCAATAGATGCCTTTGTTGATAAATACAAAGAGTTAAATGCCGAAATAAGTAAAATAATTATTGGCCAGAATGAAGTAGTCAGAGATGTATTGATCTCTATATTCAGCAGGGGACACTGTTTGCTTATCGGGGTTCCGGGGTTAGCAAAAACATTATTGGTAAATACGATTGCGGATGCTTTGGGGTTAACATACAACCGTATTCAGTTCACTCCCGATTTGATGCCTTCTGATATAATAGGTTCTGAAATTTTAGGTGAGGACAGGAATTTTAAATTTATAAAAGGCCCTTTGTTTGCAAACATTATTTTGGCGGATGAGATAAACCGCACTCCGCCTAAAACACAGGCGGCTTTGCTTGAAGCAATGCAGGAGAGAAGTATTACTACTGGTGGGAAAAGATACGAATTAGGAAACCCATTTTTTGTATTGGCCACACAAAATCCGATAGAGCAGGAGGGAACCTATCCATTGCCGGAAGCGCAGTTAGATAGATTTATGTTTAACGTTTGGTTAGATTATCCAAAGTTTCAGGACGAAATTTTGGTCGTGAAAAATACAACTTCCGACAATAAGGTTTTATTGAAAAAAATACTTAACGCTGATGAAATCATTTATTTCCAAAATTTAGTACGCAGAATTCCGGTTTCAGACAATGTATTGGAATATGCTGTAAAACTGTCTGCCAAAAGCAGGCCTAATACTGAATTTGGTGCCGAAGTTTCCAATAACTATTTATCATGGGGAGCTGGTCCGAGAGCTTCACAATTTTTAGTGATAGGAGCTAAATGTCATGCATTAATAAATGGGAAATACTCGCCGGATATTGAGGATGTAAAAGCTGTAGCTGGGGCTATTCTGCGCCACCGTATAGTTCGTAATTATAAAGCAGAAGCAGAAGGTGTTAGTGTTGATAAAATTATTGCGGAACTTATGAAGTAATAATTTTACTTTCCAGAGCGGCAGCATACATTAATTTAACGAATTATTATTGAAAACAATTCCACCTTTTGTTAGGTGCTTGAATTATACTTTTTCATGAAAAATATAGCCGTCGCTAAATTTATAAAGCTATACAAAACAATTCTATTGTTTATTTCCTGCCTTTGGTTTTCTGGTTCTTCTGATGCTCTTGCACAAAATAATTTTGCAGTATTAGATACCAATTTTGTTTCCTGGTTAAATTCTAATATACCAGCGGCAATGAGCAGCAAAAATCTTCTGGATACTGCCAGCACATCAGTTAAAGCCAGAACTTCCATAGATATATCAAACAGCGATATTGCAGATTTATCCGGGATTCAATATTTTACTTCACTCAAATATTTGGACTGCAGCAGTAATAAATTAACGGCACTTCCTGCTTTATCGAGAACCTTAGATACTTTAAATTGCGGAGACAATTATTTAACTGTTCTTCCTGATTTGCCTAATTCACTTATGTTTTTGGATTGCCGGCAGAATCATTTAACTGCCCTTCCTGAATTGCCTAAGGAACTTGATCTTTTAATCTGCGGTTTTAATCCATTTACCAGCTTACCTGCATTACCAAATTCAATCAAAATTTTATCTTTTGAAGAGAATCATTTCACAAGCCTTCCTGATTTGCCTGGTTCACTTGTATTTTTGAAATGCGCTGTTACTCCTATAACAAGCCTTCCATCTTTGCCTAAATCACTCAAGATTTTGATTTGCAGCAGTAATCTCTTAACGAGCCTTCCTGCTTTGCCTGATTCTATGACTTCATTGCATTGCGAAAATAATCAGTTAACTAACATTCCTGCCTTGCCTGGTAATTTAGATACATTAGATTGCAGCGGTAATTCATTAACCAAACTTCCGGATTTGCCTGATTCACTATTATATTTGACTTGCCAGCAGAATGAGTTAAAGAGTTTGCCGGCATTGCCGAATAGGTTATCGGTTTTAGTCTGCGGTTTTAATCCGTTTACCAACTTACCTGCCCTGCCCAATTCAATCACAACTTTATCTTTCGAAGAAAATCATTTCACTAGCCTGCCTGCATTGCCGGGTTCACTTACATTTTTTGAATGCGTTAGTATGCATTTGACAAGCCTTCCCGCTCTGCCTGATTCACTTACAACTTTGAATTGCAGCAATAATATGTTAACTAGTCTTCCGGCTTTACCACAAGGATTGACTTCCTTACATTGCGAAAATAATCAATTAAAAAGTCTTCCTGCCTTGCCAAATAGATTAACTGAATTAGACTGCAGCATAAATAATATTTCTTGTTTTCCTTTATTTCCCAATACTCTTACTAGTCATACTTCTTTAAAAATATCCAACAATCCTTATAATTGCTTACCTAATTATATTTCTGCAATGAGCGAAGATGAATATATTCTTTGCTTACCAGGTAACCCAGATGCATGTGCTGTTTCAAAAGGCATTGCTGGTTTTACATACAAGGACATAAATAATAACTGTGTTAAGGATAACGGAGATCAGAATTTATTGAATATTCCAATGGAAATTTACGATACCAATAATAAATTATTGAGCCGTACATATACCACTACCGATGGGTATTATAATTTTTCAGATACTGCTGGAATTTATTCCATAGAGGTAGATACATTAGGTATGCCATATATGATGCAATGTCCTTATCCCGGTTTAGATTCTACAATAATACTAACTTCCTTTGCGTCAAATGTTAATTTTTCTCTTATCTGCAAGCCCGGTTTTGATGTGGGAGTGCAGTCAGTGGTTCCCTCCGGTTTAATATATCCGGGGCAGCCTCACAGTTTGAGTATTATTGCTGGAGATATGAGCCGTTGGTATAACTTAAACTGTGCTTCTGGAGTCAGCGGTATAGTTCAAATAACGGTAATTGGGCCGGTAATTTATGCAGGGCCGGGTTTTGGTTCATTAACCCCATTGGTTTCAGGCAATGTATATTCATATACAATTTCAGATTTTGCTTCAATAAACAATAACATGGCTTTTAATTTATTGTTCATTACAGATGTTTCAGGCCAACCGGATGATTCAATTTGTGTTGACGTGACCGTTACACCAGTTAATGATAACAACGTCAGTAATAATACTTTTAAATATTGCTATTCAATAGCCTACTAATTCCATTACTTTTTATGAATGAATCAAATATTTGTTATGATTATCCCATCAGAATAGAACAAACTAAGACATGCTCAGTATGACAAAGAGCTGTTGTCAATCAGATCTTTTCGAAGACTTTGTGAAGATTTAAATCTTAAGAAAACTGCAATAGATTTCATTCAAACTTTGGTGCAGTCAACAAGGAGCGGGTATTATTAATATATATTGCTTTTCAGAAGGACAAGCAAAGCCCGAATTTATGTAAATATCCCGAAC
Organism: uncultured Bacteroidota bacterium; assembly: GCA_903889605.1. GTDB lineage: Bacteria > Bacteroidota > Bacteroidia > 2-12-FULL-35-15 > 2-12-FULL-35-15 > 2-12-FULL-35-15. Next base: position 914 of record CAISYK010000704.1, on the reverse strand, counting down.
TAATCACCGCATCCCCAGTCTAAAACAGCTTTCAATCCTTCCTGTGTAAGTTCATAGGCCGTTACACCGTCACTTTCGTGATCTGCATCAGTAATAAGTAATTCCATTGTGCCGTCCCCATTCAAATCCAATATTGCTGAAATGTTGTACTGGGTTATAGTACAAGGCGTTCCTTCGGAAACTTCACAGCTGTCATCTTTATATTGGAAGGTTAATATATCGGTAACGGCCTTTTCTTTTATTATATGCTGCATAATAACAATTGAATAGTCTCCTTTACCGGCATTGTATATGTCAGGGTGATTGGCAGCTTGAATTATTACTTCGTCTTTTCGATCACCATCAAGATCTGTTTTTATGATTTTTTTTATTACAACTGCCGAATTTTTTAAGCCCGTTTTCTGGTCCAGAATATTCTTTATGGCTTCTTTATATACTGGATTTTCATTATTTAAAATGAAGGATGGTCTTGGTTGTATATTCCATTTGGTTTTGAGAGCGAATAACTCAGTTGTATCATAATCTCTGCCTGAAAACTTAATAATTGGTCCGCAGTATGGACCATTATTATATGTAGAAACAATAGAAATTACTTTAGCTTTACCTTCTAAACCTTTAGAAGAATAAACATAAAATTCACCTTTCACGCTGTCCAGCAATTGAGGTTCAGTATAGTTTTTCCATTTTTTTGAATTTATATCACAAGGTACATTTATCCCTAATGAGTTCTCTGTAAATGGAATTAGAATATTGCCCTGCTGGCCTCTGACATAAATTACACATTGAGAATAACAACTGAAAATAAAAACAGCAAAACAGGCGGTTATAAATAGTTTCATTTTAAGTATTACAGAATGAAATTTTGAAAATGTTTTAAATAAGTTCTTTGCTGTTTTTTTTCAAATATAAGTATT
>CAISYK010000703.1 GCA_903889605.1 uncultured Bacteroidota bacterium | reverse complement strand
TGAATTTAAAAAAAATAATAGATTACGGCAGAAATAAAAATTTGAGATAATCATTTCAAATATGGGATACATTTGAAAGAGTTTTTGGCTAAAGCCAATACAAACTATATTAGCGAACCACGACCTCATGGTCATGGCAATTTTACCAATACAAATCATAATTTTATCAAATAATCGGAGTAATCAGGTTATTTAAATTTGATAACCTGGGTTCGATTGTTAATTTTTACAAAACCTTGTAAAAGCTTGCCTGACAATTGAAACAAAAGTCAAGTAAAACTATGTTGATAATTGAAGTGGTATATAATTTGAAAAACTGAAATGATATTTAACATGAAATTAATTGCCAATTCATTGTTAATGCTGCGTTAGGGATTTAAGAGGAAAGTATTTTGCCATTGCAAAGGGGGAAGGCCATTCGACGGACCCAGTCCTGAGCTTAGTCGAAGGGCTAATGATAAACTACAAGTTCTGTCCTTTCTTTTTAAAAAAGAGAATCGCGCCAATAAACTTTAATAAAATAATTCTTCTTTTAATACCATCATTCCGGCATGACTAGAATAATAAGCCCTTAATTTCAGCTGTGTATTGAAACATTAACTCTAAACAATTCTTTTAGTTTGCTGACAGTATAATCAATTTCTGCTTTTTCAGTATATTTACTGAAAGAGAATCTTACTGAAGGCTTTGTAACATCACATCCGATTCCACGCAGCACATGCGAACCTATATCTGTTCCAGATGCACATGCACTGCCTCCTGATGCTGCAATGCCTGCAATATCTAAATTAAACAAAAGCATTTCGGCATTTTCAGTATGAGGGAAACGCACATTTAACACAGTGAATAAACCTTTTTCCTCACTGGAACCATTAAATTCTACAGCAGGAATTGCAGCTCTAAGCTGCTCTATCATATATTTTTTAAGTTCAAGGATTTTCATTTGATTCTGCTCCCGATCGCGCAAAGAAATTTCAAGAGCTTTGGCAAGCCCGACAATACCGTAAAGATTTTCTGTTCCTCCGCGCATATTGCGCTCCTGACCTCCTCCATATAGCATTGGACTAATTTTCATACTGCCGCTTTTGTATAAAAAACCAACACCTTTCGGGCCGTGAAATTTATGCGCTGAACAGGCTGCAAAATCAATTTTTATTTTTTGCAGGTCTAATGGGTAATGTCCGATTGTTTGAACAGTATCAGAATGGAAAACAGCATTATATGCTGAGCATATTTCACCAGTTTCTTTTATCGGCAATAGGTTTCCAATCTCATTATTACCATGCATTAAGGAAACGAATGATCTTTCGTTATTTTTTAATAATTGTTCGAGATGAATTAAATCAACATGTCCTTTGTCGGATAAGTCTACAAAACTTAATTTGATAATTCCCACTTCTGCCAATTTTTCCAATGTATGCAGCACGGCATGATGCTCAATTTTGCTTGTAACTGCATGTCTAATACCTAAATCATAAATACTGCCGCGAATAGCCATATTATCAGCTTCAGTACCGCCGGAAGTAAAAAAAATTTCGGATGGTGAAACATTTAATAATTTTGCAACAACTTTACGGGCGCCCTCAATAGCGCTTCTCGTTTTCCGCCCATAGGAATGTATAGAAGAGGGGTTGCCGAAATGCTCAGTCATATAAGGCATCATTTCATTTAAAACCTCTTTATCAAGCGGTGTTGTAGCGGCATTGTCTAAATAAACTTTCATTATTGTATTTTATTAATTTTCTTCCCTGCTCCTTCGTTATACTGCTGAACTTTAATTACAGTATTTATTAATCATATCAAGCGAAATGCTCGATCCAAGTTGTACAGACATTTTCCAATCTTCACATGCCTCCGGTATTCTTTTCAGATTTAGTTTGCAGTTTCCTCGGTTTGTATATGCTACTGCATATCGAGAATCTAATTGTATTGCCAAACTGTAATCATGCACGGCATCTTCAAATAAACCGTTGTAAGCCTTCATATTTCCAATATTATAATATGCCTCAACTTTTCTTGATCCTGAAATATTCGGCAGCGATGCATTAAAATCTTCAATAGCGGAATTGTAATCTTTAAGGTTAGATTTTGAAACTGCTCTATCAAAATAAGCTTCTCCAAATTTAGGAGATAACTGGATGATTTTGCTGTAATCATCAATCGCTGCCTGATGATTCTGCATATCACTATAAGCATGAGCGCGGTTATATATGGCTTGTATATGCCCGCTGTTAATCTTTATAGCTCCAGAGTATGCATCAACTGCTCCCTGAAAGTCTTTTATATTTTTGTGAGCATTCCCAAGATTATAATAAGCAAAAGGCATTGAAGGATTCTTATTTATTACATCTGTCCATAAAGAAATACTGTCCTTCCACACTTTATTTCTGTTGAATGTAACTAGACCTAAAATCAAAATGCATACGGCTCCTACAAAACGTATAAATGATCTGCTGTTTTTTAAATTATCCTCGGCGTAAAAAAACAAATTTGCGGCGATAAAAAACAAACCTATAAAAGATATATATGAATATCTTTCTGCCGCAATTGCCTGCCCTACCGGCAGCAGCTGCAGCATTAAAACTATATTTATAAAAAAGAACACGAGGCCGAATATCAATTCTCTCCTGAATTTCTTAAATTTATAAACAGCAAAAAATATAAGACCAATAATTACAGGTGAAGAATAATAATACCAAGGTAAAAGGTTGGAAATTTTTTCAGGATAAGCATGAAAAGCTGTAAGACCAAAAGGCATAATTGACTTTAACAAATAAAACTGAATAGAATAAAGCACTAAAAACATTCTATCTGCAAGAGAAAAAATGGGAGTCAAATCATTTATTGCTCCTTCATATTTCTGGGAATTCATAGCAATAATTCCGAAAATTAATGAAAGACAAAATAATGGAATTTTATTGATGAGCATGCGGAGATTTATTTTATTCAGAAAATAATAATCCACTAATAGTAATGTTAAAGGCAATGATACAGCCGCTGATTTAGATAGTAAAGCACAAATAAATGCAGCCAGCATAAAAATATATTGCTTAGCATTTTCACTTTCCCTGAAGCGAATGTATTTGATTATTGCTGTTAAATAAAAGAAAGTATATAATACATCTTTTCTTTCAGATATCCATGCCACGGACTCAACGTGCATAGGATGTATACCAAAAAGCAAGCTGACGGCCACCGCTATTCTAATATCACTGCTTAACAATTTTATTAGCCTGAATACCAGAAATGTATCAGCGAGGTGAATTACTAAATTAACGATATGGAATGGTTTAGGGTTCAGTCCGAATAACTTGTATTCCAGAGCATTTGACAATGCAGTTAAAGGATGATAATTTCCTGCATAATAATTTGTAAACATTGCCTTTACTCCTGTCCAAGAAAGGTCTTTAATATAGATGTTATCAAGTATATAATTAGGGTCATCCCAATTTACAAAACCGTTTGACAGCGAAGGAAGGAAAACAATGAATACAATCAAAAAAATCCACCAAAATGAATAAGGGTTAATTTTAGAAGAACTTAAGGCTGAACGGCCTTTTTTCGGGGAAATAATAGATTTTTCCTGGCTCTTTTTATTACTCTTTGACATGCGGGTACAAACTTTTCCAATAAACTAATAAATATTTCACACAAGGCCGGATATAGCAGAGGCAAAGTAAAAGAGTGAAAATTAAAATCGTCAAATAAAGAAATAACAAGATCACCCCATTATATGGGTATTTTATTATTTATTATCGAAAAACTTAAACTGCGATTTGCTGCTGTTTAATAAATTCACGGATATCCGACATAATCTTTTTAGCAAGGTTATCAGCTGTAGTTTTAAATCCGCTTTCTGAATATATACGAATAATTGGTTCAGTGTTAGATTTACGAAGATGAACCCAATCATTACCGAATTCAATTTTTATTCCATCAATTGTGTTAATGGGCTGTTTCTTATATTTTTCCTTAATACTTTCAAAAATACTGTCAATATTAATTTCTGAAGTCAGCTCAATTTTATTTTTAGAAATCTGGTAATCAGGGTACGAAGAACGCAGCATAGAGCAGGTTTTTTTAAACTTCGCTAAATGGGATAAAAACAAAGCAATGCCAACCAATGCATCACGGCCGTAATGCAGTTCCGGCAAAATAACGCCGCCGTTTCCTTCACCGCCGATAACAGCACCGGTTTCTTTCATAATAGTAACCACGTTTACTTCCCCAACAGCTGAAGCACTATAACTTCCTCCATGTTTTTCGGTAATATCACATAAAGCACGTGTTGATGACAAATTAGAAACAGTATTACATTTATTATTTGCGACTTTATCAGCAGGAGAGCGTTTGCTCAGCATATAATCTGCACATGCTACCAGGGTATATTCTTCTCCAAACATTTCACCATCTTCACAAACAAATGCTAAACGGTCAACATCCGGGTCAACCACAATTCCTAAATTAGCATTTTCCTTTTTTACAAGCTTGGCAATATCTCTCAGATTTTCGGGCAGCGGCTCAGGATTATGAGGGAATTCACCGGTTGGGTCACAGTATAATTTCACGATATTTTCAACACCCAAAGCATTTAATAATTGAGGAATTACAATTCCTCCGGTGGAGTTTACGCAGTCTATTACTACTTTAAATTTAGCCGCTTTAATAGCAGCAACATCAACGTGGGAAAGTTCTAATATTTTAGCAATATGTTTTTTAAAATAAGTATCGTTTTTAGTTATTTTCCCCAATGAATTAACATCGGCAAATGTGTAATTTCCGCTCTCTGCTATTTCTAATAATTCTGATCCATCCTTTTCATTGATAAATTCACCTTTTTCATTTAATAGTTTTAAAGCATTCCATTGTTTGGGATTATGGCTTGCGGTAAGAATAATACCGCCATCTGCCTTTTCTTCAGGAACTGCAATTTCAACGGTCGGCGTAGTTGATAAACCAATATCCACAACATCAACACCCATCCCCTGTAATGTTCCCAAGACCAAATTATTTACCATTTCTCCGGAAATACGGGCATCACGACCAACAACAATTTTAATTTTTTTATTTTTTGAATTTTTCATAATCCAGGCAGCATAAGCCGCCGTGAATTTTACAATATCCAAAGGGCTGAATCCTTCTCCTGGTTTCCCTCCTATTGTACCTCTTATACCTGATATTGATTTAATTAACGCCATACCTTTTCTATCTTTCTTTAAATACTAAAAATTTTGTTTAAACAAATAAATAACAAAGCGAATTTACAAAAAATCGTTACAATCTTTACCTGATTTTTTGTAAAATAAACTAATCAATTATCTGTAATGGATAATTATCTGAAAAAAATTTTCCGACAGACAGATAAATACAATGGCTTTAATTTGATTTTGGGGGAGGGTAGTGACATTTTTGTTTTTTCCAATCGCGGAGAAAAACAAAAACTCAAACCTGGAATCTATGGCTTAAGCAATCATCTCCTGAATACACCCTGGCCAAAAGTATCTCGGGGTAAAAAACTGTTGAAAGCCTTGCTGGATAAAAAAGGCGCTGAATTGGAAGAAGCATTATTTGCTTTGCTGGCTGATCGCCACATTCCGCCGGACAGCAAACTGCCCGCAACAGGCATCGGCTTGGAATGGGAGCGGGTGCTGTCGTCTATCTTTATTACCAGCCCTGTTTACGGC
>CAISYK010000702.1 GCA_903889605.1 uncultured Bacteroidota bacterium | reverse complement strand
ATTTTTTATTTAATTATTTATGAATTAAAAACATTGCTTGAAATGAGGGTGCAAAGATAAGGTAAAAAAAATCAAAATGGGGGAAAATAACATTGTTTGGGAAATATTATCGAATTTTGGTAAGTATTTGGTTAACAATAGCTGCAGGCATTTTTATTTTACAAAATGGGACTATTGAAAGAAATCTAATAATTTTCATATTTTTTAGTGATCCATAACACAATTTAGGTTAATAAATGACCAAAACGTTATCCGTATTTTGGTATGTACAAATGCAAACGAATTTAATTTAAATGACGGAACTTTTTTGAAATAATATTTTTCAAATGTGCAGATTAATATATGTTAATATAATGTTTTTCAAATATTAAATAAACAAGTTTTGAGGGACGCATTTAATGTAAAATGCTCTTGAGTTGTAAAAAAATGATTTGTCAGATATTACAGCTAAAATCCTTTTGCCATCAAGATATTCTGCAGCTGATAAAATCCTGCCGTTTCTTATTTTCAAGACAGTTGGGCGCCCAAATTGACTATTATGATCAATTATTTTTGATTACTTATCTAACTTATTGTAGTATAACAATCAGGGATTTACATTAAGGCAGGCAAAACAATACTGCCAAAACGTCTTCATTCCATTATTAGTATTATTTTTGCAGGGAATAAAAACACTTATGCCAGATATAATTCATCTATTACCCGATTCAGTTGCCAACCAGATTGCCGCCGGCGAGGTGGTGCAGCGACCGGCTTCTGCTGTCAAGGAATTGATGGAGAATGCATTGGATGCAGGGAGTACCAGTATAACACTGATAGTGAAAGATGCCGGAAAAACACTTATACAGGTTATAGATAACGGATGCGGGATGAGCGAAACTGATGCGCGAATGAGTTTTGAGCGTCATGCAACCTCAAAAATCCGGAAAGCCGATGATTTATTTGCTATTCGGACAATGGGATTCAGAGGTGAAGCCTTAGCTTCTATCGCAGCAATTGCCCAGGTGGAATTAAAAACAAAAAGAATTGGTGATGAGTTGGGTGTTAAAATCAACATTGAAGGCAGTGAACTTAAAACGCAAGAGGCTTGTCTTTGTTCCGAAGGCAGCTCTCTTTCTGTCAAAAATTTGTTTTATAATATTCCTGCCCGCAGAAATTTTTTAAAAAACGATTCTGTTGAATTACGTCATATTATTGATGAATTTCAGAGAGTTTCAATTCCAAATCCTAATATAGCTTTCAGTCTTCATCATAATACTACTGAGGTTTTTCATTTAGAAGCCGGTTCACTAAAACAACGATTGATGGCTGTTTTCGGAAGCTCTTACAATACCCGTTTGGTGCCTGTTGAAGAAGATACAAGTATTGTAAAAATACAAGGTTTTGTAATAAAACCGGAATTTGCAAAAAAAACCCGCGGGGAACAATTTTTCTTTTTGAACAAACGATTTATTAAGAATGCATATCTCCATCATGCTGTACAGTCTGCATTTGAAGAGCTGCTGCCGAAGGATAGTTTTGCATCATACTTTTTACTTTTAGATGTTGACCCGAAAACTATAGACATTAATATTCATCCTACAAAAACAGAAGTTAAGTTTGAGGATGAAAAAACTGTTTATGCTTTTCTGCGTTCGGCAGTAAAAAAGTCATTAGGGCAGTTCAATATAACTCCAAGCATTGATTTTAATCAGGAATCGCATCTTTATAATATGCCTTTAAAACCTTTTGATGGTATCATAAAACAGCCGACAATTAAAGTAGATCCCAATTTTAATCCTTTTCTAACAGGAGCAGTTCCAAGCAATAAGCGATCGGAAAGTGAGCTTTCCAATCGGGCGAACTGGGAGAAAATGTACAGCAGGCATGCCGATAACCAGTTGGAATTGGAAGTTAAAAAAGAAGACGAAATACAACAAACTATCGATACTGATTGGGATGATGAACTGCATGAAAGCAATAAAAAATTAACCTATCAGTTACATAATAAATATATTTTATCACACATAAAAACGGGTTTTATGGTGATTGACCAGCAGGGGGCGCATGAACGTATTTTATATGAGGGAGTTTTAGAGAAGTTTAATAGGCATAAATCAGCAACGCAGCAGGAATTATTTCCGAAAACCATTGAACTTAATTCCCTTGATTTTGCTTTAGTAAAAGAATTACAAACTGAAATAATTGAAATAGGTTTTGATATCAGGGAGTTTGGTAAAAATACATATATAATCCATGGTGTGCCTGCCGACACCGTTAACTATGAGTCGGGCGGATTGCTTGAAGGTTTGATTGAAAATTACAAACAAAATTTACAAGAATTAAAGTCAGACAAACGCGAAAATCTTGCCCGTTCTATGGCACGGAATATGTCCATAAAATCTGGTAAAGCATTAACTCAGGAGGAAATGAATAATTTAATTGACCAGTTGTTTGCTTGTAAAATGCCGTACAGCACACCAAATGGTAAACCAACAATTACTACTTTTTCTGTCGATGAATTAGATAAAAGATTTAAAAAGTAAAAAAGACATTTCGGCTGGTTTGCAATTTTTAATTAAGCATGGCAGTAAATATAGTTTCGAAAATTCTTAAAAATTCGATATTAGTAACCAATAAATTTTTATTTGTAAAATATGTCATACCAACAATTTAAACCTAACAGCTTTAGTGTACTGCCCTTAGTAGTCAAAAATTTACTTATTATAAACGGGTTGTTTTTTCTTACTACAATTGTTCTGCAAAATCAGCTTAATTACGATTTGTCTGATCTTTTAGGACTGCACTATCCTTCTTCAGAAAATTTCCGCCCATGGCAAATTGTTTCTTATATGTTTATGCACGGAAGTTTTATGCATGTGTTCTTTAATATGTTTGCATTATGGATGTTTGGAAACACACTTGAAAACTATTGGGGCCCAAAACGATTTTTAATTTATTATATGATTACCGGGATAGGCGCAGGAATTATTCAAATCCTTGTTACTCATTTTAGATTAATGTCTCTTTATTCTCAAATTTCTGCCGAAGATTTAAATATGGTAATGAGCAAAGGCTCAGAAATTTTTCAAGCCGGGCAGAATTATACTGACCCAGTAGCAGGAAAGATAAATGAATTAATAAATAGTGTAACTATAGGAGCTTCCGGAGCGGTTTTTGGAATATTATTAGCCTTTGGAATGTTATTCCCAAATACAATGCTTTATATATATTTTGCAATACCTATAAAAGCAAAATGGTTTGTAATTCTTTACGGAGCAGCCGAATTATATTCAGGAATTGCAAACAGTTCCGGAGACAATGTGGCTCATTTCGCACATTTAGGAGGTATGCTGTTTGGTTTTATATTAATTAAATTCTGGCAGAAGAAAAGCAACAATACATACTAAATTATGGCAAACCCGATTATTGAAGATATCAAATTAAAAGTACGCAGCGGTAACCCTATTACACGTTTGATTATTATTAACGCTGCTGTGTTTTTGTTTGTCAGCATACTTGCAATTTTATCCTTTTTAACAGGAAACTCAATTTTTGCAGTAACATTAGAAAATTTTGTCAAAGAAAATATTTCACTTTCTTTAAATGTTCAGGGTTTAATACACAAGCCATGGACACTTATCACTTATATGTTTACGCATTACGGAGTGGGGCATATTTTCTGGAATATGATTTCGCTTTATTGGTTCGGACAGATATTAAGCAGTTATACTTCTGAAAAAAAAATTATCCCGCTTTATTTGTTGGGAGGAATTGCTGGTGCATTAGTTACTATAGTGCTGATTCAGTTCATTCCGGGTTTTTATGCATATACCGGCGGATCAATGATAGGCGGTTCTGCAGGTGTAACAGCTATCATTATCGCAGCGGCGGTTTTGGTTCCGAACTATAGAATGAATCTGCTGTTTATCGGCTCAGTTAAATTAATTTATGTTGCGATGGTTGTAATATTTCTTGATGTTTTAAATCTTGCATCTTCGGATAATATTGGCGGAAACATTGCTCATCTGGGTGGAGCACTTATGGGATACCTATTTATCGTTCAATATAAAAAAGGGAATGACTGGTCATTATGGCTCAATCGTTTTTTCGATTGGATTAAAGGCTTATTTAAAAAATCGCCGAAAAGCAAAATGAAAGTAGCCTACAAACGAAGCGTTTCGGATGAAGAATACAATTACAATAAAAAAGTTACCCAGGAACAAATTGATCTTATTTTAGATAAAATTTCAAAATCAGGATACGAAAGTTTGACCAAATCGGAAAAGGATATTTTATTTAAAGCAAGTAAATAATAAAATAGTTGGATAGTTTAAAGTTTGAAAGTTAAAAGTTTTTTTAACTAATTTTTTTCTTTTTTTACTCTCATTTTTATTTACAGCACTATACATTTCAAACCTTCAAACTTTTAACTTTCAAACTTATAACTTTATAACTTTCAACTAAAAACTTTCAAACTATTTTTTGAAAACAGAACAAAATATTAAACAAACAGAGGCAAAGAAAAAAAAAGGGAAACGCCATTTTTTTAATCAAATAGCCATGTTCTGCAATCATATCGCTGCGGTTGGTTTGCTTATATCATATCTTGCACCTTATGTAAGTCCCGAAAATTTTTGGTACATCGCTTTCTTTGGCTTAGCATATCCGATTCTGTTTTTCAT
>CAISYK010000701.1 GCA_903889605.1 uncultured Bacteroidota bacterium | reverse complement strand
GATAAAAAAGTAAATGCAATTGCAATGGATGCGATTCCTCGTATTTCCAGAGCACAAAAAATGGATGTCTTGTCATCTATGGCAAACATTGCCGGATATAGATCCGTTATAGAAGGTTCGTTTTATTTCGGAAGATTTCTGAACGGACAAATTACAGCTGCTGGTAAAGTAGAGCCTGCAAAAGTATTGGTAATTGGAGCAGGTGTTGCTGGTTTAGCCGCCATCGGTGCTGCCAATTCATTAGGTGCTATTGTCAGAGCTTTTGATACTCGTAAAGAAGTTGCAGAACAAATCGAATCGATGGGTGCGCAATTTCTTACTGTAGAAATAAATGAAGATGGCGCAACTGCTTCAGGTTACTCGAAAGAAATGAGTAAGGCATTTATTGACGCTGAAATGGCCTTGTTTAAGGCGCAGGCTGCTGAAGTAGATATTATTATTACTACTGCTCAAATACCCGGCAGACCAGCTCCAAAATTAATTTTAGCGGACCATGTTGCCGTTATGAAGGCAGGTTCAGTAATTGTAGATTTAGCTGCATCATCAGGAGGAAATTGCGAATTAACTAAAAACGGAGAAGTTTATACAACAGATAATGGAGTAACTATTATTGGTAAATTAAATCAGCTGCCTGCACAAGCTTCACAGTTATATGGTAATAACTTATGTCATTTATTAGATGATATGGGTAAAGCAGAAAAATGGAAGATCGACATGGAAGATGCTGTTGTGTCAAGAGCAATGGTAACTTATAATGGTAAAATTAATTGGCCGCCAGCGCCGCTTCCGGTTAGTCCGGTAAAACCAAAGGCCGCGGAAGTTGTAGTGGAGGATCCGAAAGTTGTAGCTGATAGAAAAAACAAAAAAGAAGCGACATCAATGATAATCAAATTGAGCGTTATTGGTTTGTTTTTATTAATGTTAGGACAATTTGCACCAAGTGCATTTATGCAGCATTTTACTGTGTTTGTATTAGCTGTGTTTATTGGCTGGCAGGTTATCTGGAATGTATCTCATTCCCTGCATACGCCTTTAATGGCTGTTACCAATGCAATTAGTGGAATTATTATCGTTGGTGGTTTATTGCAGACAACAGATGATATTTCGAGTCCAATGACTATCATAGCTTTTGTAGCTATTTTAGTTGCCAGTATTAATATTGTCGGTGGATTTGTAGTAACTCACCGTATGTTGAAAATGTTTAAAAAATAAAAAAAAGTTATGGCTATAGGAATTCAAACAGCAGCATATGTTTTTGCAAGCATATTGTTTATATTAAGTTTAGGAGGTTTATCCTCACAAGAATCAGCAAAGCGCGGTGTGTTTTATGGTATTATAGGAATGGCAATTGCTATCCTTGCAACTGTTTTGGGAGCAGGTGTGCATGGTCACATTTATATTATTACAGCTATTGCAATTGCATCGTGTATCGGTATATTATTAGCTCGTAAAGTTGAAATGACATCAATGCCGCAATTAGTAGCTATCCTGCATAGTTTTGTCGGATTAGCAGCTGTATTAGTTGGTTATGGATCTTACCTCGATCCTAAGACTCAGGCATTAACCTCTTCAGAACACACCATCCATTTAGTGGAAGTATTTATTGGTGTTTTCATTGGAGCAATTACATTTACGGGTTCTATTATTGCCTGGGGTAAATTAGAAGGTAAAATCATGAGCAAGCCTTTGTTGTACCCTGGAAGACATGTCGTAAATATTATCCTGCTTATTGTTTGTATTATAATGGGAGTAATGTTCGCAGGACAAGAAGGCACTGATGGTTTATTGTACTTATATATTACGACAGCTATTGCTGGTTTTATTGGTGTAATGCTGGTAATGGCAATTGGCGGTGCAGATATGCCGGTAGTAGTTTCTATGTTAAACTCTTACTCGGGTTGGGCTGCATCAG
>CAISYK010000700.1 GCA_903889605.1 uncultured Bacteroidota bacterium | reverse complement strand
GAATTTAGACAATTCAATGAAAATGGTTTACAAGAAGTTTCCTTTTTCGCGGATTTCTCTTTGGAACAAGAAGGAAAATCGTGTTCCTGCATATATTGGGATTGGTCAGGAAACAATGATGAGATATGCAGATAAAATAAACGGACTTCCGCAAAATACAACTACCGAAATACTTTTCAATATGTCTTCAACGGCACATATTTTAGGCGGTTGTCCGATGGGAGAAAACGATAAAGGAGGAATGGTGAACGAAAAGTTTGAAGTATTCAACTACCCTAATATGTACGTTCTTGACGGATCAATTATTCCATGCAATCTCGGAGTAAATCCTGCTTTGACCATTACTGCATTATCAGAATACGCAATGTCTTTGATTCCAGAAAAGGAAGAAAACAAAAACATTTCACTTGAAGAACAGATGAAATTGAAAGGACAATAAGAAATAATCGAAAACCAAAAATTTACAAAATACAGGAAAATAGAAAATGGAATCAGCAAATGATAATAGCAACTTATGGAGATGGGGGAATACCGCAAATGCAGTTCATCTCAGCCATTTTCCCAAACTGAAATTATTTCTTGAAAACAAATTCGGGGCAAAACTTAATGCCGATGTCAAAATCCCTGCTTTAAAAATTTCACCTTCCCGCTTCAGCGAAAGCGAAGTCAAAAGTATTTTTCCTGAATTGAAACAAAACCAGATTTCGTTGAAAGACGAGGACAGGCTTCGTTATACATTTGGTAAAAGTTACTACGATGTCATAAAATTTATTACCAATCAAAATTTTTTCTCTCCCGATTTCGTTCTTTTTCCTGAAACAACTGAAGAGATTTCCGGTATCTTAAAACAAGCCGTAAAAAACAAAATAAAAATTGTTACGTTCGCTGGCGGCAGTAATGTGGTTGGTGCATTTGATATGGATGCTTCATCACCTATGTGTGTGCTTAATGTACAGCGTTTGAATAAGCTTGTAGAAATTGATAATCTCTCTCACACAGCAGAATTTGAAGCTGGGATTTTTGGTCCTGAACTTGAAAAGATTTTAAACGATAAAAACTTTACACTCGGGCATTTTCCGCAATCATTTGAATTTTCAACTCTTGGAGGATGGCTTGCACTTCGATCAGCAGGACAGGAATCGGGGCTTTACGGAAAAATTGAAGACATCGTTCTGCAGATGAAAATTATAACACCTTCCGGCATTATTGAGGACATTGGATTTCCAAGGCATGCCTGCGGACCTGATTTTCAGCATTTGTTTTTAGGTTCGGAAGGAACGCTTGGAATTATTGCACAGGCAAAACTGCGCATACACAAAAAACCGGAAAAATATTTTTGGAAAATTGCACTTTTCAGAAACTTTGAAAACGGTTCTGAAGCCCTTCGTGAAATTATTCAGTCCGGCATTCACCCAGCTATTGCACGGCTTTCTGATGCAGCTGAAACACAAGTTTCGTCACTAATAGGCCATACAGAAAAAGGCCTAATGCAAAAATTGATACAGTCAGCAATGAAATCATGGCTGAAATCAAAAGGATATACCGAGCCATGCGTGCTGATGATGCGTTTTGCGGTACGAAACGAAAGCGATTATACGGCTGCAAAAGCGGCAGTGCAGATTTCAGAAAAATACGGGGCGCAAAAAATGCCTTCGTCATTAGCGGCAAACTGGGAAAACTCGCGCTTTTCTCTTCCGTATCTCCGCGACACGCTTGTTGAACACCGCGTTTTGATTGACACTTTTGAAACTGTTACAACATGGAAGAATTTAACACCAATTTATCACCACATAAAAAACGCTCTCAAATCGAATAGTGACTATTTTGATAAAGGCGGGATTTTATTGTGCCACATTTCTCACGTTTATGAAACCGGCGCATCGCTGTATTTTACTTTGATTGCTCCACAGGAAAAAGGAAAAGAAATACAGCAGTGGCAGAGTCTGAAAAAAATTGTTTCAGATGCAATTATCAAAAATGGCGGAGCAATAAGTCATCATCATGGAATCGGGAAAGACCATCAAAACTGGTATTTGCAGCAGATTAATCCTGAAACAAAAAAACTGCTGCAAGCAATAAAAAATCATCTTGATCCTGAAAATATTTTAAATCCCGGCAAATTAACAGATGCGCAGAGCAAATAACATAACTGAATTTTCGGACAAAGTTTTTGATGTCGCAATTATAGGCGGCGGAATCACTGGCGCTGGAATATTGCGCGAAGCATCAAAAAGAGGTTATAAATGTATTCTGCTGGAGAAAAATGATTTTGCCAGCGGAACAAGTTCAAAATCCGCTAAATTAGTACATGGAGGTTTGCGTTATCTGCAGCATGCTAAATTTGGTTTGGTAAGAGAGGGCCTGCGCGAAAGGCATTACTTGCTGAAAAACTTTCCACACCTCGTAAAGCCTCTTCAATTCTTATTTCCAGTATATTCATTTTCTTCTAAGATTCAGCTGCATATTGGAATGTGGCTTTATAAAACGCTCAGTTACGATAAGGAAATTGCAAAATATTCTTTTCTGAATAAAAAGGAAACTATTGAAAAATTTCCTGCAATCAATCAAAAAGATTTGAACGGAAGTTTTTTGTTTTTCGATGCGGTTACCAATGACGCCCGCATGTGCAGCGAAATTGTTGCAGCTGCCCAGCAGATTGAAGCTACAGCTTTTAATTACTGCGAATTTATTTCCGCTGAAGATAAAAAAGATTATTTCCGCATCCATTGCAGCGATAAAATTGCAGATAAACCTGCAGAGTTTTCAGCAAAATATATTATTAATGCAACAGGTCACTGGACTGATGAAACCTTAAAAAAACTGCATTCCGAAAAGCTTGGATTTGCGGCTCCAAGCAAAGGAATTCACCTTGTTTTTTCGAAAGATAAATTCCCAACGGACGCTGCAGTTTTATTCTCTTCGTATGCCGGTGACGGACGATCAATTTATGCTGTGCCGTGGGAAAACAACAGTGTTGTAGTTGGGACAACCGATACAGAAAAATTTGAAAGTTTGGATGTTGTGAAAGTTGATGAAAATGATATTCAATATATTTTGAAAAGCATTCAATGTTTTGCACCAACACTTTATATTTCAGAAAAAGATATACTAAGCAGCTTTGCCGGATTAAGGCCTCTGCTTAAAGATGACGGCCTAAGCAAAGACCGTTCGCGTGATTATAAATGCTGGTGGATAAACGAAAGGATGATTACAATTGTTGGCGGTAAATTCACAAGTTTTCATGCGATGGCAAAAACAGCGGTGAATAGATTGGAAGAGAAATTTAAACCATCGTCTCCTCCCCCTGCGGCTATAGTTTCAGAACAAAACAAAACAGCCGCACTTTCTAATAACATCGATGATTTCAAAGAAAGAATTAAGCTGAAATATGGTAATCAATCAGAATTTATTTTTGAAATTATTTCGGAAAATAAAAACCATAAAGAATTCGTTTATAATGATATTTCTGCGGCGGAGATTATATATTTTGTGCGCTGTCAGAATTGCTGTCATCTTGATGACATGCTTACAAGACGTTTATCGCTGAGTTATGTTCTGAAAAATTTCACCGGCAAAAAAACTATCATTGAGAAGATTGCTGCTATTATGGCAAATGAAAACCATTGGACAGAAAAAGAAATAACCTCGGAAATTTCACAATTCCTTTAAAAACATGAATTCATCAAAACCATTTTTTCAATCAAACAAACCGCTTAATTTCGGGCATAGGGGATTTGCAGGGAAATATCCAGAAAATACAATGCTGTCTTTTCGAAAAGCCATTGAGGCTGGGGCCGACATTTTGGAGATGGATGTTCATTTAACAAGTGATAACAAGTTAGTTGTTTTTCACGATGACACATTGGAAAGAATGACAAGCGGAGAAGGAAAAGTGAGTGAAAAATAGTTTAATGAAATTGAAAAAGTAAATGTAGGATGCAATTACCTAATTGAGGAAAATGGGAAAAAAACTTTTCCTTTTAAAAATGCAGAAATGAAAGTTCCTTTATTATCAGATGTTTTCAGCGAATTTCATAATTTCAGATTTAACATTGATATAAAGCATCACGAAATAAAAGTATGTGATGCAATGCTGGGACTGATAAAAGAATTTAAACTGACTGAAAGAGTATTGGTGGCTTCTGATGATTATAAAATCCTTAAATATTTCAGAAGTATTTCGAAAGAAAACATTGCAACAGGGGCGTCTTATCGTGAAGTCGCGAATTTTCTTTTTCTAAAAAGATTTGGCCGTCTTAAAAATGCACACTTTGAGGCTGACGCATTACAAATACCCGAGAGTTACTACGGAATACGCATATTGTCGGAAAGTCTGATTGCTGAAGCGCATAAAAAAAACATTGCTGTTCATCCATGGACAATTAATGAAATTGACGATATGGAACGTATACTGCATTGGGGAGTTGACGGAGTTATGACCGACTTCCCGGACAGATTGAATTCAGTTCTCAAAAAAAATATATAAAATAATAATTTTGAACTATTATGAACCCGCAGCCTAATATAAAAATCATCAACCTTCTCCTAATATTTCTTGTAATATTAGATGTTGCCCTTTCAGGCATTTGCCTTTTTCGGCCGGATTTATGGGTGACGTTAATGCATGGAACGCAATATTTTGACTCACTCGGATTGATCAGAAGAATGGGGGCTGTATGGTTGGCATTTGTTGTTTTTCAGTTTGCTGCATTATTGTTTTGGCGTAAACATAATTATCTGCTTGTGTTGGTGGCAGGCATCCGTTTGACTGAAATTTTTTCGGATTGGTTTTACTGGTATTTTGCCGAACACCTCACGTGGTTCGCTCATTTCGGATTGCTGGTCTCCCCGCCTTCAAATCTATTGTTTGGAATAATTCTTATTAAAGCCTATCAAAAAACAAACATAAAGTTAACTGATGGCAATAGTTAAAAAACATATAAATGCTGCGCGGGTGTCGGAAAAATATAAAATTAAATATATTTTTTTTCTGTCTTTTTTCATTTGCACTTATGGGATGAAGGCTCAGGGCATTAAATACAATGACCTTAGCAACAACCACTGTTCTGACGAAGCCGAACTGGAGTGCCGTCCTTGTTTAGACACTATTACTTTTTCCGGAATAATAAAAGTGGTTAAGGATGTGAGTCCGCTGTTTCCGGCATGGAAACATGTTGATACCGGTGATTCTATCACTGTTCTGGAGGGAATGGTAAAAGAAGAAAAAGCATATCCCGCAGTAAGTTATGAAGATTTCCCGCTTTATCATTATACCCACGACTTTATTTGGAATGTAATCCCTGACGAGTCTTACATGAATCTACTCTCTTACGATGTTTTTATAAAACAGGAAGGCCTTTTAGAAAAACGCGACACGGTGGTGAACAAAACCATTCACGTTGAATGGGAAACCGGACTGGCGCAGGGTAATGATGGAAATCTCTGCTCAGAACTCAACCGGCAGGGAAAAAGCTGCGGCTTTTCAACTGCTGGGCATGAACGGAGAGATACAATATGGAACTGGCCAACAGCAGGCGATTGGG
>CAISYK010000699.1 GCA_903889605.1 uncultured Bacteroidota bacterium | reverse complement strand
TTCTTTCTGCACATCTTTTGCCTGCTTGATGCTTTCCAATAAATCGTCTTTTATTTTATTATTGTTTTTATCTGTGTTCTCGTCAAGTTCTTTAAGTGTAGGCGCTTTGAAAATCATTTTTTGTGATCGGGCAGATTTGCTTCCTGTAACGCCGTCATTGTCCCATATTTCAAAATAATATTCAATTTGATCGCCTGGATTAATACCCAGTTCATTCATATCCCAGTAATGGTAAAATTGATCCTGTGCAACAGCTTTATTAATGGCAACAGCGTTTGACTTAACAGCCAGCTTTTCATTATTATTTACTGCTGCAGAATCATTATTTGTGATAAAATGATAATTGAAAGTTAGTTTATTGAAACCGTAATCATCTTTTACTTCACCATGAAAATAGATACGTTTGGCCGATGCTGTATCTTTTTTCTCATCAACAGTTATCTGCGGATAAGCATCAGGAGTAACGCTGATAGTATAGGTTACCGAATCTTTATTTTTTAAAAATTGATTGGCAGTTGTAACAGAGTAGATTTTATCTTTAAAAAGCCTTGCGGAATAATTAAATGAATTTTCAGAAGATGGCTGCACAGCAAACGATGTGTCATTAAAATTTAACCGCAGCTGGTTTGTGTTTTTTGTATTAAAACTCCAAGAAACCTTAGTTCCTGCAGGAATTACAAGATCTCCTGTATTATTAACTACTTCATCCTTTTTGTTTAAATATTTCGGATATCCAAGTGCAATGTCAAAGTTCATTAAAATAGGATTCGGCAATGCTGCCAGTTCATATTCTTTTGATTTAAACCCATCAGCACTAAGCTGAAAACTAGTGTTTTTTTGAACATTTTTAAAAAGATAATTAAAATTTACAATATTTTCTTTTTCCAGTTTGAATTCGTTTCCTTCGATCTCAACGTAAACATTATCAGGAACTTCATCGCCGGTAAGTTTCACCTTCAACTCAAAATCCTGTTGCGCAACAGTTTTTAAGTCATTGTTTGTAATCACAAATTGAAAGGGAGATTCTTTTTCAAAAAAATCAGAGTGTTTAACCAAACGTTTTGTTCCATCTCTGATAATGCTTGGAGCCGAAAACAAGACAACTGCGATAAGCAATACCGGAATCAATGCATATTTCAGATGTTTTTTGTTTTCCGAAAAATTAATGGCGGAAGAAAACTCAACAGGCTTTAACTCTTTTATTTTTTGATTAATACTTGCTTCCAAAAGGGAGTATTGGGAATCAAGATTTGAGATTTTGGATTCCTGATTTTGCAATTGCAGAGTATTCAGCAATTTATCCTGAACATTTGAAAAATGTTTTCCGATAATAGCCGCAGCATCTTCATAGCTGATCAGCCGTCCTAATTTATAAAGTTTTGAAACAGGTATGGCAATGTATTTCACAAAAACAAAGCCCGTTGCAGATATAAATGAATAAAATAAAATGGTACGGATGCCGGTATTGAAATGGGCGTAATATTCCAGAACGGTAACAGAAATAAAAAAAAGCAGTACCAATCCTATACTGTAAATCAAACCGCGCAGTAGCTGATTTTTATAGTACTTACGGATGAAGCCATCCAGTTTTTCAATTAAACTTTGATAATTATTTGTTGTCATTTGTTAATTTAACGCTGATACAAATATGATGCTGCATCAGGGCAAAGGTAAAGACTTTATGGTTAAAATTAATGCGCAGAATCTGTCCCGTTTTTTTCGATTAAGAAAGTTATAGAATATAGAAACTGAACTGTAAAAAATGTAAATTCAATTTGAAGAGTATAAGTATTCTCTTCAAATACAAATTTAGCTAAATTATTCGGCAAAAAAAAGGGACTTTTATTTCGATTTTATCGGCAATGCCGACATGCCTTGTTTTGCCTGCTGATTATTTGGGTCAAGTATAAGTGTTTTTGTCCATGCATTTCGGGCTTTTTCAAAATCCCCAACCGTATAGCTTACACCGCCTAAATTATACCAGTAATCTGAATTGTTGGGATCCACTTCAAGCGCCTTTTCCAATAGTTTAAGTGCTTCATGCGGTTGTTTTGCACCCATCCTCATCGCATCATTATAATATACCGTTCCCATTAATTTTAAGTTGTTTTTCAAAAACGGATTATTAGGATATATTTCCTTTGCAATATCCCAATTGGCCCGGGCTTTATCATAATCTTTCAGTTTAAAATAAGCCACTCCTACGTTTAAATAGCCATTTACATATTCTTTATGAATAGAAACAGATTTGTTTAGATAATAAATGGCTTTTTTTATAAGTTCCGTTTCTTGTGATTTGTTTTCAGGTTTTTCGGAAAGATCAATGTAGGCTTTGCCGGCATTTCCATTTACAAGCGCACTATTCGGCACTGTTTGCGCATCTGCAATAAAAAGGGTTGTGTCATTTTTCCATTGCGCATTACGTTCAATTATTATTACACCGCAGCAAATAGTAATTAAGACTCCTAAAGCAATTCCAACAACAGAAGCCCCTCCTAACCTCCCCGAAGGGGAGGATTGCACCAATGATGAGCTTTCTGCTTTTGCGGTTTGCGTGAGCCCTCCTTCATTAATTGGATTTTTGGAGAACCTTTTAAAAAGCCAATCCGCCGCAACTGCTATCATTACTGCAAAGCCAAATGATGAATGATAGACTAATCTTTCACCCATTGTTGCTCCAAGATCCATCAAAAAGTTAGAAACTAAAAACAAATGAAGCAAATAAAAAGCAAGCGCGAAAGACAAAATGTTTCGTTTAAAAAATAAAACAACTGCCGCTGCAATCATAGATAAATGGATTATTATTGACATCCATACACGGGGATCAGCAAAATTTGTATATGGAATTGTGTTGTATGAATAATCGCTGGAAAGAGGGTTTGGATAAAATAATAATCGTAAATAATGGTTTAAAATCTCAATTTTTGTTGCCCATTTTTCTGATCCTGAAGCAAATTTAAATGGGTTATTCAGTACATCGGGATTTTCAATAGTGCCGCCTTTACCTACAATTGAAAAGCGGATGAACAGATAAACTGCAGCAACAAGAACAAATGGAATGACAGAGATGAAACTTTCTTTAAGCGTACTTCCCTTAACAATATATAATAACATTGGTATCAGTATCAATAATGTTATGGCATATTCTTTCGAAAGAAAGGCCAGAAAATAAAATATCAAGCCATAAAACAATTGTTTCTTTTCTTTGTTTTGATGATACTTCAGGAATGAAGTGAATGTGAGAATGATAAATAAAAAAGATAAAATTTCATCCCTGCTTTTTACGTTAGCTACCACTTCGGTATGTATCGGATGAATCAAAAAAAATTAAACAAGTTATGAATGCAATTAAAGGGTCATTCTTGAATATAAAGTTCCGCAGAAAATATAAAAGCACTATTACAGACAAAATATAAAACACAACATTTATCACATGCCTCACAAAAGCCGCATCTTCCGCAGGCTTAACATTCTCGTTTGGAAGGTTGCTGCTGCTGCTGTTCAGTTTAGCTGCTGTTTTTGTTCCAAATAGTTCTTGTTCAACGGCAAATGTGACAACTGAAAGCGGTCTGTACCGTCCGCCTGAAAGCTGCTGTTTTGCGTGCATTTGCCGGTAAAAGCTGTCGTAAGCATCTGTACTTAATATTTTTGGTATGCCTCGTATACCTTGCTGTACATAATCGTTTTTTTGAATTACAATTCCGTCATCCAGAGCATATTCATTATTAAAGGAATTGGAGTATAAAATAAAGCCGATTATAACAAGCAATAAAGCCTGTATTTTAAAACTGCCTAAGGAAAGGAGACCTCCTTCTTTTAATGGAGGCAAAAAGGCTTGTGCACCCTTTTTTTCTTCAACTGTTTCTAATGAAACTCCTGACTTTTTTTTAGTTGAAGTCTGCACTTTTTTTGAAGTCATGTTGCTATCGTAAAATTTATTCAGGTGTAAAATAAATCAATATTTATTTTATAAAAATAAGAGTTTTGAATGAATAGATAACATTCTTTCACCTAAATTGTTTTTTTTATTCTCAAGTAAAAAAGCAAAAACATTACCTGTCTTTTTTACTAAAAAGACAACGAAATTAATTTTAATATAATTTATGAATTTTTTTTTGTATATATTAGCCTTTCATTTCAAATTACAATAACCTTACAATAATGTAAAATGACTAAAGTGAAAAAAATAATTCTCCTGTTTGTATTTAGTTTTTCCATTTTCAGCAGCTGTTTGCTGAAAGCGCAGAGCATACAGCTTTTTACAGAGGACTTTCAAGCAGGAGGAAGCTCATTTACATTGAATGGCGCAGGTCCCGGCTCCGATATAGGAAGCAATCAATGGATGGTGAATAACCAGTATACTGGTTTGCCGACATATCCGAATACAATTCGTCAAGACAGCACCTACAGCGGAACTATAGGTTCTGCCCCATACAGCACCTACCTGCATATACATGATGCCCCTTCTGGAATAACCAACTGCTGTTATGATCCTGCAAATCAATCCGATCGGTTTACATACTTAACAAATGGTTTATGCACACTTGGCATGGACTCAGTACACTTTAGTTTTTTCTATTTATGTGAAGGGTCAGGGACCGCTTTTGGAAAAGTATATTACAGCGCGAATAACGGGCCTTGGATTCAAACCGGTCAAAGTCAATACAGCAATAAATATAAATGGAAATACGAAAACATTACTAATCCAGCCTTCAGCAATGTTGGTAATCTCCGCTTTGGTTTCAGATGGGAGAACGATAATGGCTCTACTCCAAATTCCGAGGCCTTTGCAGTTGATGACATAAATATTGTAGCCAGTTATGATGTTATTAATCCTGTGACTATAACAATTGATAGTGTTTCACCGGGTTCAGTATGCCAGGGAACCTACTTTAAAATATACTACACACTTTCAGATTCACTGTGCGATGGAACGTATTCAATTGAATTGTCTAACTCTTTAGGAAATTTCCCAAGTACTTTTAACAGCTGGGTCACAACTATCCCTTATCCTCAAACTACCGGTATTATTGGGCTTCAGCTTCCAAACGGTGCAGCGCCAGGGACTTGTTATAAAATCAGAATAAGCCGGACATCTCCGGAACCTTTAATAACGGGCACTGCAAGCGCCTGCTTCATTATTCTTGAATGCCCTAACGTGATTACAACTCAGCAGCCTGTAGTAACAATTGACACCACAAATGCACTTTGTATCGGCAGTGCAATAGATATACCTTTTGCTTCAACCGGTGTTTATCTATTTAATACTTATACTGCTGAACTTTCTGATTCCAGCGGTATATTTCCAAACGCACCTATTGTTGTTGGAACATATACTAATTCAGGAACTTACGACCCGGCTTTAGGAACTCCGCCGGGTTCTGTTTCTGGTCAGGTTCCGAATGTTCCTCCCGGATGTAATTATTATATTCGTGTTGTTTCCAGCGGTCCTGCCGCAACAGGAAGTCAGTGGGGGCCATTCTGCATAGGGCAATGCGATATAACTACTAACAATAAAATGGATCTTAATTTTTGTGTCAGCGCTTGTGACGTATCTCCATTAGGGTCAAATTCTTTGATCCCAATTAACGTTAATACTTTTGATAATACCGCAAATTATAATCCTGGGAATTTATTTACCACCCAGTTAATGAGTTCAATGTATTTTACGCAAATAGGGGCTGATGGTATTTTAGGTTCTGTTGCCGCCACCGGCGATACGACATTAAATATTCATATTCCTTGCCAAGACAGCCTGGCAGCAATAGGCGTGCCTATCGGCATGAATTACATGCGTATAAACGCCACTAATTCAAGCGTGCCTGACAATTCACTTGGAAGCTTGATAAGGGTTACAATTGGTGTAATTCGTGCCGTTCCGCAAATCATTACATCTTATGATTACGGCGCCCCTTATGATTTCAGCCTGCCGTATCCATGGATACCGATGAAAGACACTTTTTGTACAGGCGAGACCACCATGCTTCTTTTTGATCCTTACAGTTATTCTGACATGTCCACTTACAAATGGATATGCAGCGGAATAAACGGAGGGAATCCTTTTGTTTCGCCATCTGGAGCTAATTCAAATTCACTTTACGTAAATTTAGGAGCGCCTGGAATGCTTACTTTCAAAGTGCAGGAAACAAGTTATGGATGCGTTGGCGCCTGGTCTCCTATAGATACTATTGTTGTACTTGGTCCTCCCATTGTTCAGATTACGGGACCAGCGATTGTTTGCCAGGGCGACACTAATTTATATCAGGTGCCCTTCAGCAACAACACTTATTACACCTGGAATTCAAATAACGGGACAATTATAGATACTTCAAACAATGTAGTAGAAGTTAAATTTAACACAACCACAGGTTCGCATACAATAACCATTAATGCTATTAATCAATGCGGTTCTGCCTCAGCTTCTAAAACCATACAGGTTAAACCCTATCCATTAGCTAACGCCGGTCATGACACAATAGTTTGTATTAACGATCCAGTATTGCTGAGTACCCCTACAGGAGCAGGTTATACCTATTCATGGTCAGACGGCATAAGTGCAATCAGCAGTACTCATACTGCATCAGTAACTCCTATTACTACCACCACTTATACAGTTTCTGTGACTGGTCCTGGGGGCTGTCATAAAAGAGATTCTGTTACTGTTCAAATACAAACTCCAAGCCTGGCATTTTACGCTGACAGCACGTGTCCAAATGGAAATTTCCCAATTCAATTAACTACTGATAGTTTAGGCGTTTATTCTTGGAATACCGGTGCAGCTACTCCGCAAATTTTAGTAGCTGATACAGGAATATATACACTCAATGTTAATTTTCCAAATGCAGTTTGTCCCAGAATAGAAACCTTCACTGTAAAACCGGATGTTTGTCCGATGGAATTAACTCTTCCAAACGTATTTTCACCAAACGGGGATAACTTTAATGATTTTTTCACTGCTATTCCTTTGGGGGAATTTGATAAATTTGACATTGATAAATTTGATATAAAAATATACACCCGCTGGGGAGAGCTTATTTATGAATCTGCCGACACTTTATTTAAATGGAATGGGAATAACAAAGGCGGGAAACCTTTGTCGGACGGTGTTTATTATTATATTGCAGATATGACATTAAAATCAGGCAAACCTAAGTCATTAACTGGATTTATAACTTTAACAAGGTAATCCTACAATTATACCCCAAGCCTCTCCCCTTAATCCCCTCTCCAAAAGAGAGGGGGCGAAACTTAAAAAAAGATAGATGAAAAGGGTAAAAAATAAAGTCCAGCTTTTTCAGCTAAATCTCTTTTTAAGAGCTAAGGCAAGCTGCATTTTTTTTCTTTGCTTTTTATTAGGCTTTAATTACTGCTATGCGCAGAATACGCAGGCTGTACCAATGAAAGGGAATGAAAAGCTCAGGCTTTCAGGGACTTATTCTTCAACAAACCCATCAAATTTTAAAGAAAACAACAGGCTTGACTCAACGAATTTTCTTCCTTCCGGCTTTCCTACAGAAAATAAGGATTATAAAGAAGATATTGACAAGAGAACATTTACTTCCAGAACATTTGAAGAGAAGGACGGAGGTGTCATTATTCAATATAGTTCAAAAAATATAAATTATCCAGACAATGAAAAGAAACTTCAGCCAATAAGTACTTCTCTGTCGGCCTCAACACATATAGGCAACTTCGAAAAAGAGGAAAAAAGAAATGAAAAAGAAAAGAATAATTCTATTGCATCAGCCTCCTCTAAGGCGGAGAAAGTTAAAGAGAAAGTGTTGGCTGAATCGGGGCTTGGCTGGTCGGCATTAAATCAGGAATTTCCAACATATCTATACAAAGATGGCAGCACAGCTTTATCTTCGAATGAAAAAGACAAAATCATTTTTAATAAAAGCTGCAGAATAAATGGTTTTGAAATAAAAAAATCTGATTACACTGTTGGTGAAGAAGGAATGTTTATAAGCAATGTATGTCAAGGAATTGATAAAAAAATAATTTTTTATGAGAATATGATTGAAACTGATTATATCATCCGTCAGCCAATTAATATGGGCAATAAAGACTTAGTATTTTCTGAAGAAATTGAATTGCTGGAAGGGTATTATATAAGTGAAGCCTCAGCCCTTAATCCCCTCTCCAAAAGAGAGGGGGCTAAAGTTGAGAAGAGTACTCCCCCCTTTCCATTGGAGAGCGGATTAAATGGTGAGACGGCGCAGGCTTTTGTAGTTTATTCTCCAGATGGTGCTGAGAAAGCAAGATTCAAAACTCCTGTTTTTTATGATGCAGACAAGGCAATTATTCCTGGTAAATATGAATTAGTGAAACAGGGTGGGAAGAATGTTTTACAAATTATTGTTCCCGGGAAATGGCTTAATGATATAAACAGGGTTTATCCGATTACAGTTGATCCGGTGGTAACGGGCCCTATGTCTAATTATCCTGCTGTATATATGAACTCCTGTGAATATCCTACCTTTCAAAGAGACAGTATTTTGGTAACCATTCCTGCCGACATAACCATCACAAAATTTATTGTGGAAGACAGCTATTTCGCGGATCTTCTTGCAACTCCTACACCAACGATGTTAGATGGGTATATGACGCTTTCTACGGTTTGCGGGGCCTTAATGTTTTCATGCAGTGATGCCAATGTAGCCGCCTTACCAGGAACGTGTTATTTAGTTCCTAATACCGATTTAAAATCGGCTTTAGCCTGCTGTTTTTCACCGGCCTGCACTACTCAAACATTTTATCTGGTACATGGCCTGGCCAGAACCAATTTAGGCCCGGGCTGTAATCTGGACTATATATATTACAGTCCGGTGAGCCTTCTTCCGCCATATCCCAACACTACATTCAGCGCCTTTATTGTGGGTAAAACGGTTGAAACAACTCAGGCTGAATGGTCTGTTTCACCAATTTCTATTTGTTCAGACATCTGCACTGTATCTTTGGATGTTACAACAAAATATGGAGTACCTCCTTATACAATAACACATCCCTGGGCAGTTGGTTCAGCTCAATACGGCACTTCGGTTGGCTCGTGCAATAGTACAGGTTCTCATACTCTAACGTTAAATATCCCCGGATGCCCGACTAATTGCGGAGCTAACACAGCATTAAGTATTCCCCCTCCGTTAATAAAAGATGTTTGCGGTGATTCAGTATCAGGGCTTAGTCCAAAAACTATTACTATTAAACCTGTTCCAGTCGCAGCCGCAAGCCCAATAAGCGTTTGCTCCGGAACCCCATTCAGCATTGCGGTTTCATCATGCGTTGCCGGAAGCTCATATCAATGGACAGGCAGCAACGGCAGCAGCGGTACAGGAAATATTATTGATAATATACAAAACACCGGGCAAAGCATAATCATGATCGATTATTCAGTTATTCCAACTGCAAATGGATGCCAGGGGCCGCCAGTAATTGTGTCGGCCGAAATTGACACATTGCCGATTATAAACGGAGGTTTAAATGACACAATTGAACCGGGAGTCAGCATTCAATTAAACGCTTCCGGCGGATTGAATTACTTTTGGTCGCCATCTGCCGGATTAAGCTGTACAAATTGTTATAACCCTTCAGCTGCACCAGTAATATCAACCGCATATACTGTAACAGGTACAAATGAATACGGCTGTTCTGACAGCGATACAATAAATATTTTTGTAACCCAGGGAGGAGAGGTTTTATACATACCAAATTCATTTTCGCCAAACGACAATTCCTTAAACGATTTGTTCTGTGTTTACGGAACTTCGATTAAAACTATTGACATAAAAATTTATGACCGATGGGGCGAATTGATTTTCCTAAGCAATGATTTAAAACTGGGGTGGGACGGAAAATATAAAGGAAAAAACGTTGAAGGAGGAGTTTATGTTTATGTTGTGAATTGTCATTGGATGAGCGGAACAAGTACATACAGAAACGGAATTGTTACTGTTGTCAGATAACAAAAAATCAAAAGGCATTTGGCGGCATAAATTTTTATATTTACGCGCCGCAATTTAACCGGCAAATTTTCGTAAATTCGTAATGATTCATTATTCTCTTCTATTTTTTTTGTTTGAAAAACTTTTTGAAAAATAAATTCTTCTTTTTAGTTTTAGCTGCATTGCTTTTTCTTGCGGCTTACTTTCTGCATCATCCTTTTTTTGATGGGGCTTCTCCGGCAATTTCTGATTTTGAAAAAGTTTTACATAAAAAGGAGCGGCGTTTAAATCATGAAATGTTATCATTAGCTAAACGCGCCGAGACTCAAAATTATTTTCAGCTTTTAGCACAAAAACCTCTTTATTACAGCAATTTGCTTGAGCAGGACGGGTTAGCCATATTAATTTATGAAAATGACACTTTAAAATTTTGGAGCGACAACTCTATAGCTGTAGAGAATTGGGTGAAAGAGGTTTGCCTTGACACAAAAATGGTAAAGCTTCATAACGGATGGTTTGAGGTAATGAAGCCTGCAACAAATTCTTCCACTACAAGAGCAATTGTAGGTTTAATTTTAATTAAAAACGAATATCCATACCAAAACAAATATCTCGTAAATGAATTTCAAAAAGATTTTGCCGTACCTTCCGAGACAAAACTGATTGCAAATCTGCCGAATACACCCAATAGGGTTAATAATATAAACCACGATTATTTATTTTCATTAGAATTTAATTCAGCCAACAATTCAACTGCTTTACATTCATATTTAGCACTGGCATTTAATTTACTGGGATTCTTTTTTGTTATTCCGTTTCTTAAGGTGCCGATATTATCATTAAAACCGCGCATAGGAAATAATGCAGCTTTATTTTTATTTGTATCAGCGGCTTTGCTGCTCCGCTTCTTAAGTATCAAATTTTCATTGCCGAATATTTTTTATGATTTTGAGTTATTCAGCCCTAAAATTTATGCTGACGCAAGTTCGGTATGGCTTACTTCCCTTGGTGATTTGCTGATAAACACAGTTCTGCTGTTTTTTCTAACATATTTCAGTCTTAAGCAATACAAGATTGAAGGTGTATTAACGCGGTTTAAAAATGTTAATCGAGCAGTTCTTTCACTAATTATGTTTCTTGCATTTTTCTGGTTTTCATGGATAATTACATCACTTTTTTCCGGGTTGATCAGAAACTCCAACATACCTTTTAGTATAAATAACTTATTCAGTCTTAACCAATATAGTTTTATAGCACTTATCATTATAGGTTTGCTGCTATTTATTTATTTTCTGATTGCAGACAGAATCGTGTCTGTACTAAAGCAGTTTGAGCTAAATAAAAAACAATATATTCTTGTTTTTTGTATTTCTGCGGTATTGCATTCAGCAGTATTGCATTTTATGGGAATCCTTGATTTGGTGATCATTTGCTGGCCATTTGTATTGATTATAGCGATTGCAGTTATAAAGAAAAAACAGGCTGTTTATCCATTTTCAGGAATTGTGTTTTTGATCTTTCTTTTTTCTCTTTATGCAATGCATGTTTTTGTTAAGCATACAAATATTAAAGAGATTGAAAGCCGTAAAATATATGCCGAAAAATTATCAGCAGAACAAGATCCTGTTGCGGAATTTTTATACCAGGATATAGAGAAAAAACTTAATACTGATTCCATATTAATTTCACATATAAATGGTATTGACAAAAAACCTGAAGAATTTGAAAAAAGGTTAAAACAGCAGTATTTCAGCGGTTTTTGGGAAAAATATGATGTTAGAATTGCTTTTTTTGACAGTTTGTGCAGACCTGTTATAAAGTCGCAAAATACATTATTCGATAATAATCTATATTTCGATGAGTTAATTGCAAAAAAAGGCGTTCAGACTTCATGCGAACATTTCTCATTCATAAATAACGCTTCCGGAAAAATCAGTTATCTGGTGAAAATCCCCTTGTCCAAATCAATAAAAACAAAAACAAAATTAGGGACACTTTACATTGAACTGGATGCAAAATTTATTTCAGATGAAATTGGATTTCCTGAATTATTACTGGATAGGAATGTTGGGCTATCCCAGGAATTAAGCAGTTATTCTTATGCTAAATACAAACAGAATAAACTAATTAATCAATATGGTAAATTCCCATATAACTTAAGCGTTCTTGATTTTAATAACAATATCGGTAATTTTTCGATTGTCAATAAAGAAAACTTTATTCACCTTTTA
The DNA here is from genome assembly GCA_903889605.1 of uncultured Bacteroidota bacterium. Lineage (GTDB taxonomy): Bacteria > Bacteroidota > Bacteroidia > 2-12-FULL-35-15 > 2-12-FULL-35-15 > 2-12-FULL-35-15. The sequence goes on along the minus strand of CAISYK010000699.1, from coordinate 9,106 downwards.
TATCGTCCCGATCCAGATACTCTTATAGTATTAAGTAAACGTAAGGATGGGTTTTTAGATCAGGTAACGACTTTTTCTTATCTATTTGCTTTTTTTAGTTTAATGCTGCTCTTGATTTCCTTTGTCCGTCAGGTTTCCGGCGGATCACCTTTTAAAAACTTTAGTTTTAAGTACAGGATACAATTATTTTTAGTGTTTATTGTTTTAACATCTTTGGCACTATTCGGGGGGGGGACTATATACTATATCAAACAGCAGTTTGAAACAAAAAACCGTGAAAACATAAGCGAAAAAATTCATTCTGTTTTAATGGAGGCAGAATCAAAATTTTCTGAAGAAAAGGAATTATCAAAGGACATGTCGGAATATATCACCTTTGTTTTAAAAAAATTATCTAATGTGTTTTTTACAGATATTAATTTTTATGACATGAAAGGAAATCTTTATGCTTCATCCCGTCCAAAGGTTTTTGACGAGGGCCTGACATCTAAAAAAATGAACCCTGAGGCATTTTTACAAATGGCTGTTTTCGAAAAAACAGAGTTCGTTCATGATGAACGAATTGGGAAATTGGAATATTTATCCGCTTATATTCCATTTAAAAATAAGGATGGTAAATTATTAGCTTATGTAAATCTGCCATATTTTGCAAAACAAAACGAATTGGAAAAAGAAATTTCAGGATTCCTTGTAGCGCTTATAAATATTTATGTTTTATTATTTGCATTATCAATTGTATCAGCTATTCTTATTTCAAACTATGTTACTAAACCTCTTAAACTTATTCAGGATAAATTAAGTAAAATAAAACTAGGCAAAACTAATGAATTGATTGAATGGCAGGAGATGGACGAAATCGGAAGCCTCGTGAGCGAATATAATCGAATGATTTTAGAACTTACAAAAAGTGCCGAATTGCTTGCTAAATCTGAGCGAGAGAGCGCCTGGCGCGAAATGGCAAAACAAGTGGCGCATGAAATCAAGAATCCATTAACACCAATGAAATTAAGTATTCAGCACCTGAAACGAATTTGGAATGATGACGCACCAGATATGGATCAAAAAATGGAAAGGCTTACACAAACCATTATTGAACAAATTGATACGCTTTCTTCAATAGCTACAGAATTTTCGAATTTTGCCAAGATGCCGAAAGCAAATTTGGAAAAAGTTGATGTACAGCAAATATTACTCAACAGCATTGCATTATTTCACGACTCTGAAAATATCCACATTGACTTCGAAAATGAATTAGATGATAAAGCCTCTGTTACAGCAGATAAAGAGCAGCTCCTCCGCGTCTTCAACAATCTTATCAAAAATGCTATACAAGCAATTCCGGAAGATCGAGATGGAAAGATTGAAATTAATTTGAAAAAAGAAAATCAATTTTACGTTATCGGTATTAAAGACAACGGCATCGGCATTGATGACGACGTATTGGATAAAATTTTTGTTCCTAATTTTACGACAAAAACAGGAGGTATGGGACTCGGATTGGCAATGGTAAAAAGTATTATTGAAAGCAGTGGTGGGAAAATAAGGTTTGAAACAAATCCGCCTGAAGGAAGCACATTTTATGTGGCGCTGCCATGCTTCTTAAGCGAATAATCAATACCTTGCCAATTGCTTCAAACATTTGTTTTCGTATATTCGTGACCCGAACTTAAAAATTTATTGTTGATTTGCATATCTGCTGAATTTTATATTAAAAATCGACAAATCTATTCTTCTAAGGAGAAAAAAAATATTTTATTATGAACCGACCCATAAGAGTTTTAATTGCAAAAGTAGGACTTGACGGCCACGACCGTGGTGCAAAAGTAATTGCCTCGTTTTTACGAGACGCCGGAATGGAAGTGATTTACACAGGACTTCGCCAAACCCCTGAAATGGTTGTAAATGCAGCCTTGCAGGAAGATGTGGATGTAATAGGGGTAAGCATACTTTCAGGTGCGCATAATACAGTTTTCCCAAAAATAATTTCGCTTATGAAAGAAAAAGGGCTGGATGATGTATTGCTTACTGGCGGGGGCATTATTCCTACGAAAGACATGGAAACGCTTAATGAAAAAGGTGTAGGCAAATTATTCCCTCCCGGAACTGATACTAAAGAAATTGTTGACTATGTGACCAAATACGTTACTGAACATCGTAATTTTTAATTAAAGCTTTTTAAATAATAATTTACTTGTAGGGCTGTTATTTTGCTGACTAAAGTAATCTTGTTTGTATAATTAAACTTACGTTTTCTCCGCATTTATCAATAATTTTTACCTGTAACGAGTTTATTCCTAACATTAGCCGAATGGCTGCGGAATACTAAAATATTAATTTATGTATCGGTTTATTCTTCTGCCATTAATAATAATTTCTTCTTTATTCTCTTGTGTTAAACAAAAAAAAGACGAAAACGGCAGGAGACTAATTTCTTTCAAACCGCCGATAACGACAAGTTCCTCACAATCCCAAATAACTCTGCTTGACACATGTCCAAAACCGCTTGTTATGGTTTTACCATTGAAAGGAATCCGTAATTGTACAATACCAACCAGTTTTGGCAGTCAAATGATTTCAATTTCTTCACCAGAAATGCATCCATTATTGGCAGGTGAAGCCGGAGGTTATACGTATATGCAGCACTTCGATACAGAACAAGGTTTGGCATTAAGCACAGTTTCCTGCGGCTATAAAGACAAAATAGGAAATTTATGGTTTGGAACAATGGGTGGCGGAGTGAGCAGATACGATGGGAAATCTTTTACAAATTTCACTGCGGCCCAGGGATTGGCAAATAATGTTATTAAATGCATCTTCGAAGATAAATTTGGGAATATGTGGTTCGGTACCAACGGAGGCGGCGTTAGTAAATATGATGGTAAATCTTTTACTAATTATACAACAAAGCAAGGACTGATAAATAACCGGGTGGTTAGCATAACTGACGATAATAATGGAAATCTATGGTTTTCTACCGATGGAGGAATAAGTAAATATGACCCGCAAAGAAAAAAAGAATTTGACGAAAAGTTCTTTATCAACTATACTGCTTCCCAAGGATTAGTGAGTAATAAGGTTACGGCAAGTATTACCGATAAAAAAGGAAATCTTTGGTTCGCCACGGATAAGGGAATAAGTAGATATAACCCGAGTATAAAATTGACTGTACGCATTAACTGTTTTACAAATCTTACAACTGCTGACGGACTCATCAGTAATAACATTTTGACCATCTTCGAAGATAAAGTTGGAAATATTTGGTTCGGCACAAATGGTTTCGGGGTAGGTAAATTCAACCCAAATGTAAAAGCGATTGATGGATCAAAATCAATTACCTATTATACAACAGTTCAAGGGATGCCGGACAATGCTGTTATGACAATTATTGAAGATCTAGCAGGAAATATCTGGTTTGGGACAGGGGCTGGTGTCTGCAGGTATAATAATTCTTTGAAAAAAGGGATAGCTGCTGAACCGTTTACAAATTTCAATACAACTCAAGGCTTGTCAAGTCATAATATTATAGATACCAATGATGATAAAATAGGAAGCAGCGTGAATGCTGTTTTAAGCATCACCGAAGACAAAACAGGAAGTCTTTGGATTAGTAATTCAAAGGGGGGGCTTAATAAATACGATGGCAGTTCCTTTACTAGTTTCACTATGGATCAGAGACTTGTAAACAATAAGGTTTGGAGCACAATGGAAGATAAAAAAGGAAATATTTGGTTTGCTACAAGTAATGGAATAAGTAAATATGACAGAAAATCATTTACGAATTATCGATGCACGAAGATAATGTCGACTGTTAGATGTATAATGGAAGATAAATTGGGATACATTTGGTTCGGCAGCGATTATGGCGTGACCAAATTTGACGGGAAAGAATATACCAATTATACTGCGGCACAAGGGCTCTCCAACAATACTGTATTGAGTATCGCAGAAGATAAAAAGGGAAATCTGTGGTTTGGTACTTATGGCGGCGGTGTTAGTAAATACGACGGCAACAGGGTTGAGGCACTTGAAAAAGGAAAAAAAATATTTGCCGAAAATCTTCAGGATCTGAAAAAAATAAATGGAAAGATTGTTAGATCATTTACAAATTTTAGTTCTAACAATGGACTTGCCGGCAATACTGTTAAGTGCATCAAGGAAGATAGAAAAGGGAATATTTGGTTTGGAACAAATGGAAACGGTTTAAGTAAATATACCCCTTCCGATAAAGGAGGAAATCCTTCTTTTTCAAATTATTCCAAGGAGCAAGGGCTTTCGGATAATACTATCTACAGTATCTTGGAAGATAAAACAGGTGTGATTTGGTTTGGCACTGCCGGCGGTGGAGTATGCAGATATGACCCATTAGCTAAGGACAGGATAGGAGCTAAACCATTCACCATTTACACTACTGCCCAAGGTTTAGCTGATGATGCTGTCTATGCTGTTACGGAGGACACGCTGAACAATACAATCTGGTTCGGGACAAACTTAGGATTGTCAGGGCTAAACCTAAACTCTATATCATCAGGAGCAAATGTACCTAAATTTGAAAACTTTAATAATAAAACAGGTTATCCAATAAAAGATGTTAATACCAGCGCTTTGTTTTTAGATAAAAAAGGTATAATATGGGCAGGGACAAGCGATAAGCTAGTGCGGTTTGATTACAGCAGCATTCATAAAAATTTGGATCCTCCGGCAGTATTTATACAAGCGGTGAAAATACAAGGGGAAAATATCACCTGGTATAACCTGAAATCCAGAGAATTTAATGAAAATGAAATCAGCGAATCTGATTCTCTTGCTATCCTGAATGAAGAAATAATAAACAACAGCCACCTCTTAACTGAAGTCCAGCGGGAGGAAATACGCAAAAAATTCAGTGATATAAAATTTGACAGCATCACTCGTTTTTACCCTGTGCCCGAAAACCTTATTCTTCCTTTTAAACACAACAAAATTACATTTGATTTTGCAGCCATTGAAACAACAAGACCAGCCCTTGTCCGTTACCAGTATTTTTTAGAAGGCTATGAAAATGACTGGTGTCCATTAACTGATAAATCCACCGTTACGTTCGGCAATATTTATGAAGGCAAATATACTTTTAAATTGAAAGCCTGCAGTCCTGACGGAATTTGGAGCGAGCCTGTATTATTCACTTTTAAAGTTTTACCGCCTTGGTACCGCACATGGTGGATGTATATAGCGTATCTGCTTTTTATATTATCTATTATAGGCTTATTTTTCAGGTGGCGTACGGCATCTTTAAGAAAAGAAAAAGAATTGCTGGAGCATACCGTAAAAGAAAGAACCGCCGAAGTGGTAGAGCAAAAAGAAATGATCGAAGAAAAACAAAAAGAAATTGTTGATTCAATCAATTATGCTAAACGAATTCAATTTACACTTCTTGCAAACGATAAATTATTAAAGCAAAATTTAAAAGAACATTTTATTTTATTTCAGCCGAAAGATATTGTCAGCGGTGATTTTTATTGGGCGGCATCCTTACTTGAGAGTAATGAGTTAATAGTTGAGAGTAAAAAAAAACCAAATCGATTTTATCTCGCCGTTTGTGATTCTACTGGTCATGGCGTGCCGGGGGCATTTATGAGTTTACTGAATATTTCATTTTTGAACGAAGCAATTACAGAAAAACATATAAAACAACCCAATGAAATTTTAAATCATGTACGCCAACGATTAGTAGAAAGCGTTTCACAAGACGGCGGGCAGGATGGAATGGACGGCATTTTAATTTGTTTTGAAAATAAAAAAAAGGAAGAGTCAAGCATCACTAATAATTTGTCATTAGTAAATGAACCATTGACTAATGAACAAATGGCCATTTCCTACGCAGCTGCAAATAACGCTCCTGTAATTGTAAGAGATAATGTTGTTATAAACTTACTTGCTGATAAAATGCCTATTGGAAAAGGTGAAAAAGATACTTCTTTTACAAATTATTCACTTGACACAAAACCTGGCGATGTTATTTATTTTTATACAGATGGTTATGCCGACCAGTTCGGAGGCCCCAAAGGAAAAAAATTCAAATACAAACAATTGGAAGAGCTGCTGATTTCAATTCATAAAAAACCAATGGAAGAGCAAAAACAAATACTTGCCGAAGCTATTGGAAAATGGAAGGGCAGTTTAGAGCAGGTAGATGATATACTTATTGTTGGTATGCGGATAGGTCATGAATAATAAAATGGCGGCTAATTTACAAATCAAAACCATGTATAGATTTTTTATCATATTTTTTTTATTCTCATTCTCTTTTTTCTCATGCAGTAAACCGCAAAAACGAGAAGAACAAAAAAAACAAATTTCTTTTAGCCCGCCTGTCACAATAGCGGCCTCGCATCCGATTGTAACACAACTGGACACTTGTCCAAAACCTCTTGTTATTGACATCCCCTCAAAAGGAAGCCGTAATTATTCTATCCCAACATTTGATGGGCCTAAAATAGTATCAGTTAATCCGCCTTTTGAACGCAAATTATCGGCAGGAGATGCAGATGGGACACCGTATATGCAGCATTACAGCACCGAACAAGGCTTAGCGCTTAGTACTGTTTCCTGCGGGTTTACTGATAGAAAAGGAAATCTTTGGTTCGGCACTTCTGGAGGCGGAGTAAGCCGATATGATGGTAAATCATTTACCAATTTCAATATAAGCCAGGGGCTGGCAGGCGCTGTTATTAAATGTATTTGTGAAGACAGAACCGGGAATTTATGGTTTGGAACTAACGGCAATGGAGCCAGTAAATACGACGGCAAATCTTTTAAGAGTTATACTGTAAAACAAGGCATGGCAAGTAATACAATATTTAGCACCCTTGAAGATAAAAAGGGAAACATTTGGTTTGGCACAACCAACGGTGTGAGTAAATATAATAATGTAAATATTAACCGGTTGGAAGAAAATGAATTTACAAATATTACAATGCCGCATGGTGTGTTAAATAATCATGTATTGAGTATTGCAGAGGATAAACAAGGGAATTTATGGTTCGGCACTTTGGGGGGAGCAAGTAAATATGATGGTAAATCTTTTGTCAATTATACAACAGAAGAGGGTTTGCCGGACAATAGAGTTACCAGCATTATTGAAGATAAATACGGAAATATATGGTTAGGCACAGGATCTGGGGCAAGCAAATACAATCCTGAAAATAAAAACAAAGATGGAGATAAATTATTTACTAATTATTTTTTTGGACAGACTAACCTGGCCGCTATGTATGTGCACTTCATCAAAGAAGACAGAGAAGGGAATATTTGGTTTGCTACCGGCGGAGGACTCAGAAAATACGATCCTGCAGCGAAATCATTTATTAATATTACTAATGTCGTCGGGCTGGAAAATAGTCTCGTTTACAGCATAGTTGAAGATAAAACAGGAAACCTGTGGTTTTGTACCGCCGGTTACGGGCTGTTTAAATATGATGGAAAATCATTAACCGGCTTTTCAACAGGAGAAGGTTTGATTGCCGGTACTGTGTGGAATATTGCTGAAGATAAAACCGGCAATATTTGGCTTGGTTCCAGCGCTGGACTTAGTAAATATAATGGAAAAACCTTTTCGGGTACTATTGTAAAATATATAACATCAAATGTTAGGTGCATCATCAAAGATAAAAATGGAAATCTTTGGTTCGGAAGCGCATTCGGAGCAAGTCAATTCGATGAAAAAAGTTTAACAAGCTATACTATGGTTAAAGGATTGCTGAATAAAGGTGTTTTAAGCATGATCCAGGACAGCAAAGGGAATTTTTGGATCGGCATGTATGGCAATGGCGTGTTTAAATATGACGGCAGGTCTTTTTCAAATTATACCACTTCCCAGGGCTTGCCGAATAATATTATTAAATGCATGGCAGAAGATAAAAACGGCAATATCTGGTTCGGTACTAACGGCAACGGAGTGAGTAAATTTGATGGCAAGTCATTTACTAATTATACAACCGCCCAAGGCTTGGCCAATAACAGTGTTTTAAGCAGTATTGCAGATAAAGCCGGAAATCTATGGTTTGGCACTTTTGGAGGCGGTGTTAGTAAATATGACGGGAAATCCTTTATTAATTTCACTACAGCTCAAGGGCTTGCTAATGATGTAGTGTATGCAATTGCTGAGGATACATTGAATAGAATATTATGGTGCGGAACAAACTCCGGCTTGTCAGGATTAAAACTCAATTCTATTTCATCAGAAGCAAGCTCCGTGAAATTTGAGAATTTCAACAGCAGTAATGGTTACCCAATAAAAGATGTAAACACCGGCGCTTTGTATATTGATAAAAAAGGAATAATATGGGCAGGCACAAGCGATAAACTTATTCGGTTTGATTATAAAGCAATACATAAGACTGCCGCGGCCCCTGAAGTGGTCTTACAATCACTCAAAGTACAAGGTGAACCTGTAACATGGTATAATCTGCAATCAAAAAAAACATTGAAGGCCGGCACTGATAAATTTGCTGCTGAAGATTTTCAAAATTTGGGATCACTTGAAGGGCTAAGTACAGAAGATTCGCTTGCCGTTTTGAATGAAGAGGTTGTTGACTTTGGGCATCCATTAAACTCAGACCAGCGTGCTTCAATGCATAAAAAATTCGGTGATATTAAATTTGACAGCATTGCCCGCTTTTATCCGTTGCCTGTGAATCTTGTGCTGCCGTTCAAAAACAACAATATCACATTTGATTTTGCAGCCATCGAACCAGGAAAACCACAGCTCGTTCGTTACCAGTTTTTCTTACAGGGATATGATAATGATTGGAGTCCGATCGCAGATAAAACTTCAGCCTCGTTCGGCAACATATATGAAGGCTCTTACACTTTTAAACTTAAAGCCTGCAGTCCTGACGGCATCTGGAGTGAACCTGTATTATACACTTTTAAAGTTTTACCGCCCTGGTATCGTACCTGGTGGATGTATTTAAGTTATTTGCTGGCAGTGTTTTCTGTTTTCGGCTTATTTTTTAGGTGGCGTACGGCATCGTTAAGAAAAGAAAAAGAACTGCTTGAGCAACTTGTGAAGGAAAGAACTGCCGAAGTGGTTGAACAAAAAGATTTATTAGTTGAACAAAAAGATCTG
>CAISYK010000698.1 GCA_903889605.1 uncultured Bacteroidota bacterium | reverse complement strand
TTAATTTTTTTTCTATTTATCAATACTATCATCCCTCCTACCCCAACTATCAATAGAACACCAATAAGCCATTCGTAACCTGTCCATTGTACATTGGCTTTAATATTTTCAACCGCAAATTTGTCTTTAATACTATCAGCATTGATTATCTTCAGTTTATAATGATCAATAATAGGTAAAGCAGAAACAGCAATTCCAATTATGCAGGCAATAACCATCATCAGAATATTTGTATACTTTTTCCAAGTAAATTCCTCATTCATCAATTTATAAACAGCATAAGCAGCTAAAAAACTTAGAGGGAAATAGCATAACGATGAGTAGTGAACAATTTTTGTTTTAACGATACTGAATAAAATAAGCACTACCCAAAACAAAATCATCATCCACAATTTAAAATGTTTTTGAAATGGAGTATCTCCGTTCAATGAATTTACGAAAGGGTTAAATGCCCGAAAAGCTAATATTGACATGGGAAAACAGCCTATCAATAAAACAAGCCAATGGTAAAAAAAGGGTCCGCCGTGACCTGAATCCTGCGTATTAAATAATCGAACCTGATAAATAAAGAATTCTTTTATAATAGCTGAATTGCCTGTTAATGCAAGCATTATAAACCATAAACTGCCGACAAAAGCTGTTGCAGCCGCAAAAATAAAAATATGCTTAAGGCTTATTATTGGCTGAAAACGTTTGATGATCCAATAAACTACCAGGCATAAACAAAAAACCAGCAGAGCAACAGGCCCTTTTGTTAATATGCCCAAGCCGATGAATAGGGCCGAAAACAATAATAACCTGCTGCTTTTATTGTCTTTATTAGATTGAGAATAATTATTACTGTACAAAATAAAGTAATAAATTCCGCTGAAGATAAATAGATTAAACCAAGGGTCAATAATTCCGGATTTATAATAAAAATGCGGTAAAAAAGAACCGGCATAAACCAGCACCCAAATCAAACCGAATTTTTCATCTACCAATTTTCGTCCGATATTAAAAAATACGAGCAGGGTAAAACATCCGGCAACAGCATTAGGTAAGCGGGCTGCTAATTCGTTTATACCAAAAATACTCATTGATAATGCCTGCATCCATATAAAAATGGGTGGTTTTTCCCAAAATGGCTGAAAATTAATTTTAACTGAAAAATAATCACCGGTAACAATCATTTCCCTTGCACATTCTGCAAAATTTATTTCATCCCAATCAAATAAATGCACCGCACCTAAAAAGGGGACAAAAAGCAGCAAAGCAGCAATTGCGATTAATATATTATATTTCAAAACATTTGAATTCATATGTTTTTAAAGGATGTAATGAGCGATTGCTCCAACCATTTTATTTCCCTTTTTTGAATAAAATAATAAACAATGATTGTTGTAAATATCCCTATAAGCGAACCTGCATAAACATCTTCAAAAAAATGCTGTGATAAATATATACGCGAATATCCAACCAATATCGCAGTAATAAAAAACAATAATTCGAGTGTTTTATTTTTAACTAACAGCGCCAGCGAAAAGAATAATGCAAAAGCGCAGGTGCTGTGACCTGAAGGAAAACTATAATATAAATGATTATTCACCCCTGGTACAAAATATAAATCATGAATACCTTCAAAAAACTTTTTAGGACGTACAGAATCTGAAAATAGGGTTTGTTTAAGTGTTTGGGTAATTATTGCAGAAATAAGATTAGATAAACCAACAATTACTGCGTAGCGGTATTTTATTGCAGAGAGAATAATAACTGTCAATACAGCCATTACACCATCTCCCAAATATGTGATATAATAAAAAAATGAATCGAAAAAGGAATTATGGTAGGAATTGAAACCTAAATGCATCTCTGTTTTTGTATCTACGGCCAGTAATAAGGCTCCTAATACAATAAAAATCAGGTAGGGAAGTAAAAATGAAATATTGTTTTTGAAAATAGCTTTCACATCAATTTAACTATTTGGTGGTTTCAGGCTAATAAATTTTCAAGCTCTGTGAATCGCAGCAACTTGAAACCTGAAATCTGAAACTGCAAACAGCAGACTTTATTAATAAGAGCCGATAACATGAAGCAGCTGATTTACCTGGCTGTCCCAAAGCAGTTTAGACGTTTTCAAATCAGCTGCTTCATCTGCAAAATCAGTAACAATTAATGAAATATCACCTGTAAGCTCATCACGTTCAATACGAAACTCAAAATAGGTACCATCAGGTTTATCAAGCCATTGAAGCCTTACAAATTTATCTTCTTTAAATCCAATTAATTTAGCTTTCTGCTCACTTCCCTCCCAGTAAAAAGTAAATACACCTTCATGAATATTTACATCATCAGCAAACCATTCAGATAAACCGCTTGGTGAGGTTAAAAATTCATAAAGAATGCCAGGTGAAGTATGCATAACATATTCAAGTTCAAATTTCCCTTTTGGCTCCTTTTTAGGCAGAGAGCTTCCTTTTTTATTTGTGTCAATCAATTTTGCCACAGTCAATGAAGCCATAGGATTAGTAAATGTCCTTAACTGCTTAGGTACCTTTGATGGTTTTTTTAGACGCTTTGTGCTGTTGATAAGCTGCTCAATTAATATATCGTTTTCGATGATAGGTTCATCATCATCATCATTTTTATTCTTTGGTTTTCGGCCGCCTTTTGATTTTTTAACAGGCTTTATAAACTCAATATCTGTATCTGCATTCTTGCTTTTTCCTGATTTCTCTTTCTTTTCAGCTTTAGCAGGTTTGGTAACCTTATAATTTTTTATAGGAATTACTAAAGCTGTTGTTTTTATTGCAATTTCATTTTCTGATTTTGCATTTTTCTTTGAAATAACCTTTTCTTTAGCTAAACTAATAGGTTTAAGCACAGATTTTTTTTCTGATTTCTTTATAGGTTTTACAGCTTTAACAATTTTTCCACCAAGAGGTAATGATTTAGACGCTTTCGCAATTACAGCCTTCTTTATAGGTTTAATCGCTTTTTTTGCAATTGTTTTTTTCTTAACAGCTTTTGGCACTGGCTTGGAAGCCTTTCCCCCAGAAGGAGAAACGGATTTACTTTTTTTATTTTTATCCGTTTTATTCGGGTTCAACTTTTTTAAAGCAAGTGCTGTTTTTGCAGAATTATCGGCTTTTTTCACTTTCTTGATTTTACTTTGCTTTTTGGTCATTTTCATTGTATGTTTCAAACAAATTGGTGCAATATATAAAAAATATTCAATAATCAATGAATGCAATTAGTTAAAAAAATATAAAAGCTGTTTTATGTTAAAAGATAAATACTATATTTGTGCCCTTAAAAAAACGGCGAGGTAGCTCAGATGGTTAGAGCGCAGGATTCATAACCCTGAGGTCAGGGGTTCAACTCCCCTTTTCGCTAC
>CAISYK010000697.1 GCA_903889605.1 uncultured Bacteroidota bacterium | reverse complement strand
TTTTGATCCAATGGATTACATAAGAGACTATAATGAATTTATTATTTCAAAAAATGAATAATATTCACAAATTAGCAGATGTCCAATCCTCACAGATCGGAGATAATAATTCCATTTGGCAATTTTGCATAATATTACCCTCTGCTGAGATTGGAAATAATTGTAACATTTGTGCACACGTTTTCATTGAGAATGATGTAAAAATCGGAAACAATTGTACGATTAAATCTGGTGTACAAATTTGGGATGGTGTTGTATTAGAAGATGATGTTTTTATAGGGCCAAATGTAACTTTTACAAACGATTTAATTCCCAGATCAAAAGTTTATCCAACTAATTTTTTAAAAACAATTGTTAAGAAAGGCGCCTCAATTGGAGCAAATTCAACAATCATAGCTGGTATAATAATTGGTCAATATTCCTTTGTTGGAGCAGGAAGTGTTGTTACTAAGGATATTCCTTCTAATACGCTTTGGTATGGAAATCCTGCTAAACATAAAGGTTTCATATTAAATGATGGTACTATTCTTGACATGAAGATGAAAGATAAGTTTGGTAATACACATCAAATAAATCTATTATGATTAGTTTTTTAGACCTGCAAAAAGTAACTAAGATGTATTCTGATGAGATACACGAATCTGTTAAGAGGGTTATTGATTCAGGCTGGTACTTGCTTGGAAACGAAAATAAACGATTTGAAACCAATTATGCCAAATACATTGGTACAGACTTCTGCATAGGTGTTGGGAATGGCTTAGATGCTTTAAGATTAATTCTTCGTGCTTATATTGAACTTGGCTTAATGCATGAAGGTGATGAAATAATTGTACCAGCAAATACTTATATTGCAACAATCATTGCAATAACGGATAATAAATTAGTGCCAATATTAGTAGAACCATCTATTGAGACTTTTCAAATTGACGATTCAAAGATTGAAGGTAGCGTTACCAAAAAGACAAAAGGAATAGTGATTGTTCATCTTTATGGCCAATGTGCATTTACTGAAAAAATAAGTGAAATCTGTAAAAAATTTAATTTAAAATTAATTGAAGATAATGCACAAGCTCATGGATGCATGTATAAAAATTTTAAAACTGGTTCTTTAGGAGATGCAGCAGGTCATAGTTTTTATCCTGGTAAAATTTTAGGAGCATTAGGTGATGCTGGAGCAATTACAACAAATGATTTCGAGTTAGCTTGTATTGCAAGAGCATTAGCAAACTATGGCTCCACGAAAAAATACATATTTGATTATCAAGGATTAAACAGCAGACTAGATGAGATCCAGGCCGCAGTTTTGGATGTTAAATTAAGACATCTCGATAAAGATATTGAAATGAGAAGAGCGGTTGCTCTTTACTATATTAACAATATTACCCATCCAGATATTAAACTTCCCTTCATAAAAGATTGGAACGCACATGTCTTTCACCTTTTTACAATTTTATCACCCCACAGGGATAAATTGCACCGGTATTTAACAGAAAATGACATTCAAACTTTAATTCACTATCCGATACCTCCTCATAAGCA
>CAISYK010000696.1 GCA_903889605.1 uncultured Bacteroidota bacterium | reverse complement strand
AATATGGTATCTGCACAATTATGCATTATGTATGAAAATAAATACGGCTTTAAATGGCATCGCGGTATATAATAACCTAATAGATGTTATACTAACTTTTCAGGAATAGTTTTATTCGCAGTTCATTTAATTCAGAAGAGAATAGATTCAAAATGCTGATTATGAAAATATTGAAACGACTCCTTTTGTTCTAACATATTAAGAATAAAAAAAGGCTTTTTTATCCCTAGAGTAAGCAAATCAGAGTTTAATCAACTGGTTAAAAAACATACACTTATATTTTCATATAATTGTAAGGTTTGAGTTCTTAATCGATATTGTTCCATTTTTTATACAAATGTTAAAAGTATAGTCATTTTAGGTAATAGTCAGCAATCAGATAATAGTTTTTTAATAAAATGCCGCCAGATGAAACCAAACCAATTAATTTACAAGAGTTATTTTTTGAATTGGTTTTGCGCTGCTGAAATCGTGTTTTTTTCTGATAAATATTTCGGAGCTTTGCGTCATGTTTTTTAGATGCTATATCTTTATAAACTTCAGCAAAGGATAAAAATCGGATTCCTTTCGTTTAATTTAAAGTTGTTGATGTTTCACTAGTGATGTCATCAAAATTGACAGGTGTCGTCATTATCAGACTATACTATAAAAGCTTTTGTATAATAACTTATTTTCAACTCTATAGGATAGTTTTTTGTTAAAATAAGAAAGCCCGCATTTTAGTGCGGGCCTTCTTATTAAATTATAATAAAAGCAATTATTTAATTACAACCATTTTCTTAGAGGAAGTTGTGTTTTCTCCTACCGTTAGTGAATAGTAATAAACACCGGCAGAAAGGTTTTCAGCGTTGAAATTTACAACGTGTTTTCCAGAAGACTGAGTGCCTTCGTTTCTCTCGGCAACTTTTTTACCAGTTACATCATATATATTTAAAGAAACTGCTGCACTTTTTTCAATTTCATAATTGATGCTGGATACTTTATTAAATGGATTAGGCTGATTCTGAAATAATGTAGTTCCGTTCATACTGCTGAATTCATTGATGCCAAGAGTATTGGAAACATTTAGGCGAACCATAGGTGTGCTGCTGATAGTATACCATGTAGAATTAGGGGTATCATATAAAAAGGAAGTTTGCGAAGGATGAAAAACATCTGAACCAACAGCCAAAGCTACTGTGTCTGTTCCGCTGGCATTTAAAAACTCAATAACAGCAATATAAACTGAATCTGCTTCAAGTGCAACAGGTGCTGTAAAAGGAAGTGTAATACTCTTAGGATAATAACCTATACCTGTAGGTTTATTGGAAGCTAGGATCGTATATGGGTTTGAAGATGCTTTAACATCTACAAGATTAGAACCGTATAATTTAGCTGACACAATAGAGCCGGTGCGGGTAGTGCGTGAAATTACAAAATTAACAGAAACTGCATTTGTGGCGGTGGGAAAGTAGAACATATTTCCCATTTCATAAGAATCACCGCCATTCCATGAAGCGTCGCCTGTGTATTTATAATTATCCCTTGCATAGGTGTTGGCGGTCACTTTAACGGTGTCGTTTTGGGTAATATTATCAGCAGGATTAGCATCAGTTTCAGTTTGTGTTGCTGCAAATCCAAAAACATAATTACCAATAGCGCCTGGTGTAAAATCAGTTGTAATCGCCACAGTGTCAGTTTGGTCAATTGGAAGTGAAGCCACTGGAGCACTGGTGCCGGTAAATAAAGAAGTATTAACAGTTGCGTGTAAAGTAACAGCAGTTTGAGCTGCTGCTCCGGCATTGGTTATTCCGCCTCCAAGAGTGATAGCCATTTGCTGGCCATCAGGAATTCTGGAATATTCGCCGTAAAAAACTGAACTCAATACAATGTCGTTTGCAGGCTGATCTTCAATTGAAACATCATCAATCATCCATGAGTAACCGCAACCGGCAGCTGTGCCCATAGAAGTTGGGCTGTAAAATTGAAATCTAATATAAACTGTTGCTTGTCCGCCAGCAGTTGGGGTAATATTCACAACAACATTATTCGGATTCACACCGCTGTCATCATTATTTCCGAGGGCTTTATTAACTGCATATTTAACCCATGTCGTGTTGTTATTACTTACAAATACAAAAGTGCTGTCATGGAATCTTCTATACTGCTGTTGGAATTTTAAAAGAACTGAAGGGTGGGCAGAGCAGTTTATTGGGCTTGCTGTAGTGATATTAGCTACCTGATTACCGCTGCAGTCCAAATCAGAATCAAATAATCCATATCCATTTGCTGCTGTGGTTGAAGCGATTGGATCAATTGGAAATGATCCATTGGGAACTGCTGTTCCTATTACCCATACTCCGCTGCCGGCAGTTGACGCTATTGTCCAGTTCGCCGGAGTTCCAAAATCATCCGACCAAATTACTGCACGGCTGGAAAGGTTGTTATTTAAATTGTTATCAGAAACTTTTCTTTCGATAACATTAATGTTTTTTTTAGCAACAGGAGTCATTTTTTTTATGGCAGAATTTTGTCCATAAACCAAAGAGCTCATTGCAAAAACGGTAAGTAATGATGAAGTAATCTTTTTCATGTTTTTTTTTTTAATAAATAAATAATTTTAGTTTTAGCGATAAAAAAATCAAATTTAGCAATTAATCTGACTCACCTCTTTAGTGTTGACAAATATTTGTCAAAATATTAACTATAAAAAACTTTTATGTTCAAAGTCATTATTTTGGAAGATTTATCTACACCAATTCAGCATCAGCATAGGTTTCCACAGCAGGGCAGCAGCAAATAAGATTCCTGTCACCATATGCATTATCAATTTTGGCAACGCTTGGCCAAAACTTAGCATCTTTAACCCATTTTAAAGGGTAAACAGCTTTTTCACGGGTATAGCTGTGGTTCCATTCGCCTGCTATTACTGATTTTGCCGTATGCGGTGCATTTTTGAGTACATTATCTTCCTTATCAGCAGAACCTGAACTTATTTCATCAATTTCTTTACGGATGTTAATCATGGCAGAACAAAAACGATCTAATTCTTCTTTTGATTCACTTTCGGTAGGCTCAATCATTAAAGTGTCGTGGACAGGGAATGAAACAGTTGGTGCATGGTAACCATAATCCATTAAACGTTTTGCAATATCTCCAACCTCAACACCGCCTTCGCGCTTGAATGCGACACAATCTAAAATCATTTCGTGAGCGCAGCGTCCGTTTTTACCGCTGTATAATGTCGGATAATGATCTTTTAATGATTCTTTAATATAATTGGCGTTTAATATAGCTATTCTGGTTGCATCAGCTAAGCCTTCGCCTCCCATCATTTTGATATAACCATAAGAAATCAATAAAATTAATGCACTGCCGTAAGGTGATGCAGAAACAGCATGAATGCCTTTTTCCCCGCCGACTTTTACAACTGAATGAGAAGGTAAGAACGGCACTAACTGTTTTGCCGCGCCGATTGGTCCAACACCTGGTCCGCCTCCGCCATGAGGTATAGCAAAAGTTTTATGTAAATTCAGATGGCATACATCCGCACCTATATTCCCCGGGCTTGTTAAGCCAACCTGGGCGTTCATATTAGCTCCGTCCATATAAACCTGGCCGCCGTTTTCATGTATAATGTTTGTAATCTCGATTATACTTTCCTCGTAAACGCCATGTGTACTTGGGTATGTAACCATTAAACAGGCTAAATTGTTTTTATGAAGAACAGCTTTTTCGCGCATATCGTTCACATCGATATTTCCTTTTTCATCACATTTTACCAATACGATTTTTAAACCTGCCATTGCTGCGCTTGCAGGATTTGTGCCGTGTGCAGATGTAGGAATTAGTGCAATATTTCTGTGAGCATCACCGCGTGACTGATGGTAAGCCTGAATTACCATTAACCCTGCGTATTCTCCCTGGGCGCCGCTGTTGGGCTGAAAACTCATTTTTGAGAAACCTGTAATTTCGCTTAAAGCTTTGTCTAAATTTTCAATTACTTCCATGAAGCCTGCCGCTTGTTCAACAGGTACAAAAGGGTGAATATTTGCAAATTCAGGCCATGTGATCGGCATTAATTCTGACGCAGAATTTAATTTCATAGTGCATGAGCCCAGTGAAATCATTGAATGAGTCAATGACAAATCTTTATTTTCCAGCCTTTTGATATAACGCATCATTTCTGATTCGGAATGATAGGAATTAAAAATAGGATGTTTAAGGATTTCCGATTTTCGATTTTGAATTTCGGATTTTTGACTGAATATTTGTTCTTCAGTAATTTTTACCGATGGTTTATTTGCAGCTTTAGCGAATACTTCAATAACCGCATTCAAATCATCAGCATCTGTGGTTTGATCAACAGAAATGGTAATTGCATTATCAGCATAACGGAAATTAATTTCTGCTGCTTCTGCCAGCTTTTTGATTTTGGAAATATCTGCTCCATTAATTTTTATTGTATCAAAATAAAGTCCCTTTTCAATATTATAACCTAATTTTTCCAATTCAGAAGCCAATGCAACTGCAGAAAAATGCACCTGCTGTGCAATCCCTTTTAGCCCTTCCGGACCATGATACAAAGCATACATACTTGCCATAATAGCCAATAAAGCTTGTGCGGTACAAATATTTGAGGTTGCTTTATCTCTGCGGATATGCTGCTCACGAGTCTGTAAAGCCATGCGTAATGCCTGATTTCCATGAGCATCAACAGAAACACCGATAATTCGGCCCGGCATAATACGTTTATATTCTTCGCGGCAGGCAAAAAATGCTGCGTGAGGACCGCCGAAGCCCATCGGCACACCAAAGCGCTGTGTATTGCCGATAACAACATCAGCGCCCCATTCCCCTGGTGGAGTTAGTAGAACTAAGCTCAAAACATCTGCTGCAACTGCTGTTGAAGTTCCATTTGCCTTTGCTTTTTTTACAAAATCAGAATAATCGTGAACTTTACCGTCAATGGTTGGATATTGCAGTAAAGCACCATAAATACTGCTGTCTAACGTTATGGTTTTAAAATCAGCAATCACTAATTCAATACCCAAAGGAGTTGAACGGGTTTTTAATACATCTATGGTTTGAGGAAAGCATTCATTTGAAACAAAAAATTTATTCGCTCCGGCTTTTACTGCTTCCCGCGAACGATTACTGAATAACATTGCCATTGCTTCAGCAGCAGCCGTTCCTTCATCCAGTAATGAAGCATTTGCAAGTTCCATTCCTGTTAAATCCATAATCATTGTTTGGAAATTTAACAGAGCCTCTAAACGGCCTTGTGAAATTTCAGCCTGATAAGGAGTGTAAGCAGTATACCAGCCTGGGTTTTCCAAAATGTTGCGTTGAATAACCGGAGGGAGAATTGTATTGTAATAACCTAAACCGATATATGTTTTAAAAACTTTGTTTTTGGCTGCAATAACACGCAAATGCTTGTGGTAATTATACTCTGTCATTCCGGAAGGCAGGTTCAGTGGTTTTTTTAAGCGTATTGCTGCGGGAATCGTTTGATCAATTAATTCATCAACTGAATTCGCTCCAATTTTTTTCAGCATCGCCTTTACATCATTTTCTCGCGGACCGTTATGACGGTTTGCAAATTTGTCGGTTGTTATCATTTTTTGGTTTTTTTTAAGGAATGCAAATATAGTCAGAAATAAATTTACGAATAACGAATTTATAGGAATTTACGAACCGATTTTGTTGTGAATAATGTTTACAAATATCGAATATATGCGAATTTAAGAATATCGATAACTACTATAAATAATATCCCGCATAATTTGCGGAATTACAGATTGGCAGAATTGTATT
>CAISYK010000695.1 GCA_903889605.1 uncultured Bacteroidota bacterium | reverse complement strand
TTCCAAAATAATATGCTGCAATAGAAGTAATAGCTAATGCAGCAAACATCCAGGAAAAAACACTCGACATAAAAGTTTTCGTTAAAGCATTTGTCTCTTCCTGAGATTGAACGTAATTAAAATTTTTAATTTCCATAATTTTTTTGTTTAATAATAATACTACAAAGATAATACCGATTGTAATAATATGCAAAAATGGCAGATTATAAAAATTCCTACCCTTTTTTATGCATCAAAGTTTCAAGAGTCCGAATCGTGCTTGTAATGTCTGTAAAAAATTTCGACTTCGCTGGATTTATTAGTTCGTCTGTTCGGATTTATTCGTACTTCGTTGGAATATTTTAAAGTTCGTACGTTCGTATATTTTCGTACTTCGCTGGAATGTTTTAATGCAGCTTGGAGCCAATCAAACTAATAAACTCCTGACGAGTGGTCTCTTTTAAAAATGCACCAGTAAATGCTGATGTTGTCGTAACCGAATTCTGTTTTTGAATACCGCGCATCTGCATACATAAATGCGAACATTCGATTACAACTGCCACCCCAAGCGGTTTTAAAGTACTATCTAAACAATCACGGATTTCGGTAGTTAAACGTTCCTGTACCTGCAGTCTCCGCGAAAATGCATCTACAATACGAGGAATTTTACTCAGCCCTACAATATATCCGGAAGGAATATATGCAACATGAGCCTTTCCGAAAAATGGCAGTAAATGATGTTCACACATCGAGTATACTTCAATATCTTTTACAAGCACCATTTGTTTATAATTCTCCTTAAACATCGCCGATTTTAATATCTCTACAGGATTTAAATCATAACCATGCGTAAGAAACTGCATCGCTTTTGCAACACGTTCAGGAGTCTTTAAAAGCCCTTCACGATTAGGGTTTTCACCCATTTCGCTTAAGATACTCTTATATTTGGACGCAATACCGTCAATTGATTTTAGGTTATACCTGTCAATTTTTTTATACCCCTCTACTTCGTCAAATTCATCGTGCGACATCTCAATAATTATTTATTTGTTTATTTTTAGATTTTTAAATTTGTTGATCTGGATAATTATTCAATTTTTTATTGCCTGCCGTACAATTGTCTAAATGACAAATTGATTTTACTGTTCACCAAAATACTCCGCGTAATTATTTTCTGTTTCACAAAGTTTAATGCAGTAAAGCTGACAACCCAATGCATTAACATATGGCTTTAACTCATTCCAAACGGCAATAACAACATTTTCGGTTGACGGCAGTATATCTTTTAAGAAATCTACATCGAGGTTCAAATTTTTATGATCCAATTTATCTGTGATATATGTCCTTATGATAAGGCTCAGCTCTTTTAAATTAACGGAATAACCAGTGTCTTTATTTACCTTTCCTCTAACAGTAACATACAAAACATAATTATGTCCATGCCAATTGGGGTTGGCACACTTGCCAAAAATATCGTCATTTTCCTCATCGCTCCACTGCGGATTATACATCCTGTGCGCGGCGCTAAAATTTTCTCTTCTCGTAATATTTATCATTCTGCAAATATACAGCGAAATAAATAACTTATTTTCTTGTTGCTTTTTTTTCGTGATAAAATATTCAGCAAATAAATAATTATGAGCTGTTAAAATTAAATCTATTTGGGCGTTCCCATTTTAACCTCACCCTGTCCTGCCGGCCCCCCCATCTCCAATTGGAGAGGGGAAGGGGGTGAGGTAGAAAGGAGGCTGGCTTGGAGTTTATCCTGAGCGAAGCCGAAGGGCTGCAATCTTTTCGAAAAAGAAAAGGATTTCCGCGGCAATCCCTTACGCGGCATTTTCAATGAAAATGCTATCATAATATGTATAATTAGTGTATGTAAATACAGTCGACAAAAAATTTAGAATGTCATTGCGGTGGAGGAACGACAGAAGCAATCTCATTCGAATATATGAGATTGCTTCGTGTGAAAAACCTCCGCAATGAAAGACAGTTTGAGAGTTTTAAATTAATTATACGATAATGAATTTTAATTTTAATATCTATGAATCTTCGTCAAGAGCTTTTTGTTTTTTTGAATTACCTGAATCAATGAAAAGACTCAAATTATTCTTCCTAAAATGATACTTTATTTATTGATATAATGATTTTCATGTTTATTTGCTGTTAATTAAACTCTTAACAAATTGATTTACAAAAAACATGAATCCCAACTAAAGGCAGCAAAATCAAAAATTAGCTCTTAGTGTATCTTTGTGCTCTTTGTGCCTTAGTGGTAAAATTTGATGTTTTGAAAGTTTGGAGGTGAAACGAACATTATTAGATTTATCAAGGGCAAAATCATTTGTATATTTGTACCTGACAATAATTTTTTCAGGTCAGGCTGCATCCGGAAACTGATTCTGATCGGGTACAATTTCCATTTAAAATTGGACAGAGTATTAAAACAAATAACCATGCTTTATAAACATAAGCCGCTAATATTTTTAAATTAAATGAAGATCCTCATTGCAGCAGCAACACGGTTTGAAGTCCTTCCGTTATTAAACCAAATGGAATCAAATCGTATCCTCAGCAATAATTTAATTATTTGCAGCTATAAAAAAACAGAAATTGTTTTTTTGATTACAGGCGTTGGAATGACCGCAACGGCATATTATACAGGAAAATATTTAAGTGATGAATATGATATGGCAATAAATGCGGGCATTTGCGGGAGTTTTAACCGCAATCTCGAAATAGGTTCTGTTGTTAATGTTTATGAAGATTGTTTTTCAGAATTAGGCGCCGAAGATGGAAATTCATTTTTGACTTTAGAAGATTTGAAATTGAATGGAGTTTCAAAAATTTCAAATATCAAGTTTAAAATAAATAATTCCGTCATTGAAATGCTGCCCAAAGTAAACGGAATTACGGTAAACACAGTTCATGGGAATGAACTTAGTATTGAAAAAGTGATTCACAAATTTCATCCGATTGTTGAAAGTATGGAAGGCGCTGCATTTATGTTTGCTTGTGAAAATGAAGGTATACCTTACTTACAAATACGCGCTGTTTCAAATTATGCTGAACCCAGGAATAAGGAAACCTGGAATATACCTTTAGCTGTTGAAAATTTGAATAATAAAATTTCAGAAATATTAAATTCGTTCTAATCACATTGGATTAGCCTACTGCGTTATGGATTACAGCGGAAATCCTTTTTGTGAGGAACGAACAAAAAGATTGAAGTCCTTCGACTTCGCTCAGGATAAACTCCAAGCCCGACCCTTTCTTTTTTGAGAAATGGAAACGCCCAAATAAATTATTAAAAAAATTAAAGATCGATTCATTAATTTTAAACATGAAAAACAAAGTTCGAAACTTCAGTAAATAATGAATAACTCAGTACTCCACACTCCTGTCTCTAAACTAACTCTCGGTTTCAGCCCCTGTCCCAACGATTGTTTTATTTTTGATGCATTGATCCATAATAAAATTGACACTGAAGGGCTGCAGTTTGAAATATTCATGGAAGATGTGGAAGCCCTGAATTCACGCGCATTCAAAGCTGAATTGGATATTACCAAATTGAGTTATCATGCCTATGCATATCTTACTAAGTCATACCTGTTATTAAATGCAGGAAGTGCATTGGGCAATAATTGCGGACCAATATTGATTTCGAATTTCGAATTCGAAATTTCGAATTTTAATACTGCAGCAATTGCAATTCCAGGCAAATACACTACCGCAAACTTCCTTTTATCATTAGCTTTTCCCGATGCAAAAAATAAAACTGAAATGCTTTTTTCTGATATTGAAGATGCAGTGATAAGCGGGAAAGCAGATGCAGGATTGATCATTCATGAAAACCGCTTCACTTATGAGCAAAAAGGATTGAAAAAAATTATCGATCTTGGTGAATATTGGGAAACATTGACAAAAACTCCAATTCCATTAGGCGGCATTGTTGTCAAACGTACTTTATCCGATGATTTAAAACATAAAATAAACCGAATATTACGCAAAAGTGTGGAATTTGCATTTGCAAACCCTAAATCAAGTCTTAACTTTGTGAAGAAGCATGCTCAGGAAATGAATGAAGAAGTAATGTATAAACATATAAATTTGTATGTAAATAATTATTCAATTGATTTAGGAGCTGATGGAAAACATGCTGTACAGTTATTGTTCGATAAAGCACAGGAATTAGGTATTATCAATAAAATTGAGGAGGAAATATTTTTATAAGTTCAGCTTCAGTGAAGCGAATCATAAAATATAGTTTAAAAAACCTTATTTAGTCATGAAAATCTGCGGGAATCAGCGTTCCAATAATACACAGATTAGTAAAAAATTCGTAATTCGTTGATAATTTTCATTTCACCAAAAGCGAATCATAAAATATAGTTTAAAAAATCTTATTTAATCATAAAAATCTGCGGGAATCAGCGTTCCAATAATATACAGATTCGTAAAAAATTCGTAATTCTTTGATAATTTTTATTTCATCAAAAGCGAATCATAAAATGTTAGTTTAAAAATTTTTTTTAATCATAAAAATCTGCGGGAATCAGCGTTCCAATGATACACAGATTCGTAAATTCATAATAAATTCGTAATTCGCAGATCATGATTATAGTAACAGGCGCAGCAGGGTTCATCGGAAGCTGTTTGGTAAGCAAATTAAACCAGGAAGGTTTTACAGATATTATTCTGGTCGATGATTTTTCTGACCCAAAAAAGATGAAAAATCTTGAAGAAAAAAAATATTCTCAAAAGATACATCGTGATGAATTTATTCAATGGCTGCGCGAGAACCAGCGATTGGTCCAGTTTGTATTTCACCTCGGCGCACGCACCGACACTACAGAATTCAACAAAGAAATATTTGATAAACTAAATTTGAATTATTCCAAAGATGTATGGAAGCTTTGTGTCGAATTCGGTTTGCCCTTAGTTTATGCTTCCTCTGCTGCAACCTATGGTATGGGCGAATTTGGTTATGATGATAATGAAGGAACTATTGAAAAACTGAAACCATTAAATCCATACGGCGATTCAAAAAATGATTTTGATAAATGGGCATTGAAACAGGAAAAGAAACCCTATTTCTGGGTTGGCCTTAAATTCTTTAATGTCTACGGGCCGAATGAATACCACAAAGGCCGGATGGCATCCGTAATACTCCACGCTTTTAATCAAATTCAGGAAAAAGGATCAGTGAAATTATTTCGTTCTCACAATCCTGAATATAACGACGGTGAACAGCTGCGCGATTTTGTGTATGTAAAAGATGTAGTGGAAGTTTGTTATTTTTTACTGCATCACCGCAAAAATTCAGGCATTTATAATTTAGGTTCAGGCAAAGCTCGTACATTTTTAGATTTGGTAAAAAACACCTTTGCGGCATTAAACAAAGAACCCAATATTGAATTTATTGATACTCCAATCGACATTCGTGATAAATACCAATATTTTACTGAAGCCAAAATGAATAAACTAAAATCAATAGGTTATTCAAAACCATTTTACACCCTTGAAGAAGGCGTAAAAGACTATGTTCAGAATTATTTGGCGGAGAAAAAAATGTATTAAACTCTCTGACGTTGTTTACTCTCATTCACATTTTAACTGTGTACCGTCATTTTGAGCATAATGAATTTTATGCAGGGGATTCTTAACTTAATGACATTGTTCAGAATTCCTATTGAAGTTTTTTACTCACTCTCAAGATATAATGTATCAGGACAAATATCTAAACCATTCTCCCAACTAACAGTACCTAATTTTGCTGTAGCCGTTTGAAATAGCTTATAGTCTTTCAATTCTTTGAAAATTCCAAAATTCAAATATGGCTTAATATCAAATTTTTTCTTCTCATCATTATTGAAAACAATCTCCAGCAAATAATTTTGTATTGCCTTGACGGATTTTACGCGTGGGTTCATTTTCTTATCTTAAAGGTTCTATACTGAATATTTTTTCTCCGCTTGCGGCAAGTTGCCAATCTGCCATCAATTCATCTTTATGAAGTTCTATCCATGCGATAACCAATTTAGATTTACCAATTGGAAGTTTTCCTTCAAGCAAAACACCGTCTGGAATTTTATAAACTGCTTCATCGTCCTGGTATTTTACATGAATATGCGGAAAATTGTGCTGCTTATTGTCTAAATAATACATGGAAACTAT
>CAISYK010000694.1 GCA_903889605.1 uncultured Bacteroidota bacterium | reverse complement strand
CAACGGCACATTCTTTAGCAAAACCTTCTACATGACTAGCCTCTTTAGTAAAAAAAGATTTAGGTATAAAGAGCGGGAAATATGCATTAACATGCCCTGTTTCTTTAAAACGACGATCAAGTTCTTGCTGCATTTTTTCCCAAATAGCATAACCATAAGGTTTAATAACCATACATCCCTTTACCGCTGAATGCTCTGCTAAATCGGCTTTTGCAACCAGCTCATTGTACCATTCTGAATAGTTTTCTTCACGCGTTGATAAATTTTTGCTCATATGGTTTAATTTGTGGTATAGTATTTGTAATTTTACAATCGGCTTGAGAATCACAAAAATAGTTAATTTAATCTTTTGCCGGATAATTTGTCAAATTAAAAAGCATCCCTCAATTTAATATAATATCAAATGAAAACCAACTTAACCTTATTAATTGCTGCAATTGGTGCAATTTCTACACTCTCGATGTGTACATTACCAAAAACTGCGGTATCACAAGTTAATGATGATATATATTTTTCATCGAAAGATGCTGCAGCAGATAAAGAAAAACGTAAGCTCGCTGCTGAGCAGGCCAGACAGCAGCAGGCTATTGATTTAGAGAAAAGAAAAGCCGAAGATGCAAAAAGAGCTTCTGAGGATAATAATCAATCGCAGAATCAAAAAATATCCATACAGTCATCAGAAAGTTCTAATCCGGATGATTATTATTCAAATACCCAAAGTACCACTGACGGAAATGGTACTACCAATGTAACAAACAATTATTATGACAGGCCGTTTGACTATAATGATTATTATGATGATGAATATTCGGTTCGTTTAAGACGTTTTCATAATAACTGCGGAAGTTATGGTTATTATGATAATTATTACACTAATTCATACTGGTACACCGGCAACCCCTATAATTACGGAACAAGTGTTTATATGGGATACAATTTCTGGGGCCCGACTTACTCCGCATTTGCTTATAATCCAAGTGTTTACTATTATTCAAATTTAGGCTGGGGTAACGATCCTTGGTACAACCCTTACGGAAGTTATGGTTACGGCGGATACGGAGGTTACGGAGGTTACGGTAACGGATATTATGGTTACAATCCATATATGAACGGTTATGGAAATGCCTACAATCAGGGCTATGCGAATGGATACAATGATGCATATAATAACAATAATTATTTTAACAGCTACGATAACAATAGTTATTATTATGGTCCTAGGGCTACCACAAGTGCCAATGGACGTACAACATCTCAGCCTACTTTAGCCCACAGGTATATAAGTGCTGTTGAAACTGAAACAAAAAAGCCTTTCGAAGCGACTAAAGGCAGAGATAATAATCCATATTTACTTAATAAAGCTGTGAATGATAACAATTCCAGAACCGTTGCTCCAACTCGCACCGGACAGCAAAAACCGCGTGAAGAGGCTCCGAAAACACGTAACGAACAGCCTATTAACGGACAGCAGAAACCGCGTGAAGAGGCTCCGAAAACACGTAATGAGCAGCCTATCAATGGACAGCAGAAACCGCGTGAAGAGGCTCCGAAAACACGTAATGAACAGCCTATTAACGGACAGCAAAAACCGCGTGAAGAGGCTCCGAAAACACGTAACGAACAACCTAATTACGAACAGCCTAAACCACGTAACGAACAGCCTCGCAATGAACAGCCACGTAACGAACAGCCAAGAACTCGCGGAGAGCAAGCGACACCTCGTGCAGAACAGCCGAAGTATGAACAGCCAACACAAAGGGAAGAGCAAGCTGCTCCTCGTGTAGAACAAGCTGCTCCCGCCCCTCGTGTAGAGCAAGCTGCTCCCCGGAATGAAGCACCGCAGAGAACTGAACAGGCAAGACCCCGCAGGTAGTTATCAAATATGAAAAACCAAAACAATTTCAATCGTCCCGGCACAATGGATATGCAGGAGGTGGTTGAAATAAAAATAGAGGAAGGAAATTTGGCAATTCTACAGATAATTCATCCTCTAAAAAAAATAATCTCTAAAAAATTTAAAACTATGAAAAAACAGGCCTTAATACTAGGGATAGGATTATTCTATGCCTTTTCTACCGCAGCTCAAAATGATATTGATGCTATGAGATTCTCACAGATAACTTTTGGAGGAACTGCACGCTTTGCTTCTATGGCAGGCTCTATGGGTGCACTTGGCGGCGATATTTCAACATTAAGTTTTAATCCCGCAGGAATTGCTGTATTTCGGAAAGTGGAAATTTCAATCACACCTTCTATTTTTTCGCAAAATACTTCGTCTACTTATAATAATACAAATTCGAGTGACGGAAAATTAAATTTTAATCTCGGTAATATTGGTTTTGTAACTGCCTGGAATGCCAAGGAGAATAATCCTTCCGGCTGGGTGTCCTTTAATTTTGGATTTGGTTACAACCGCACCAATAATTTCCATAACAGGGTAAGCGTTGAAGGAGTTAATAAAACAAATTCCCTGCTCGACACTTATGTGGCAAATGCAAACGGTCATTCAGCGGATGCTTTTGATCAGTTCTCCACTGATTTAGCCTGGCAGACATATCTAATGAACCCTGATACAAACGGCAATTTACTTTATAATCATGTAATTAAAAATTACGGCGAATTGCAGAAAAAATCAGTAGAAAGCAAAGGCTCAATGGGTGAAACGGTATTAAGTTTTGGCGGTAACTACAAAGATAAAGTATTAGTGGGTGCAACAGTAGGGTTTGTAAATGCCAGATATATTGAAGAATCTGTTTATGAAGAAATTAATGCCAATAACGATACACTAAATAATTTTAAATCATTTTCGTATGTACAGAATTTAAATACAAAGGGTAATGGCGTGAATTTAAAACTTGGTATAATCTTTAAACCAACAGATTGGCTGCGTATAGGCGGAGCAATTCATACTCCTACCGTTCTTGGGTTGAAGGATGATTACAGCAGTTCTATGCATTCTGATCTGGGATCTGTTAAATACGATACTGTATCTCCAAAAGGATCTTTTGATTACAGCATTACAACTCCTTTCAGGGCACTTGGAAGTTTAGGGTTTATTATCAGTAAATATGGTTTATTGAATGTTGATTACGAGTACGTTGATTATACTTATGCACAGCTTAACTCAAGCCCTAATGTGTTTACGAGTGTAAATAAAACTATACGCGCGAAATACACTTCGACACAAAATATAAGAGTCGGAGGGGAAATTCGGTTAGACCCAATTAGTATCAGAGGAGGGTATGCTTTGTACGGCAGTCCTTTCATTAATGGGAACAACAAAAATGCATCACGCTCCAGTTACACCGGAGGCATTGGCTTTAGAGAGAACAACTACTTTATAGATTTCGCTTATGTGTTTACAAAATATTCTGAAGACAATTATTTATATGATCCAACCGGACTAGAATTAAACGCCGTTAAAAACGATTATAAAAACTCGAGCTTCATGCTTACTTTCGGCAAGAAATTCTAATCAGATTGTTTGTGAGATAAAAGCCGTGTGTGATATATTATTGTGCACGGCTTTTTTATTAATTTTATTGAATTTTAAAATTAAGGCAATTACAAAACAATTTTTTAACAAAAACATTCCAATGAGTAAATTAATAAAATTTTTATTTCTGATTTTTTCAGCATGGCTTTTGCAGTCCTGTGTGGTAACCAACAATTTATATTTGAATGACCCGGAACCGCTTGGTAAAGGAAGCGGGTCGGTATATATTGGTGCAGGAACAGGAATAAAACCAACCATTGACTCCATTTCAAATAATAGTAAAGTAAATTTTTCAAACAAAATCGGTGCAGCTCCTATTTTATCAATCGGCGGACAATTTGGGATCGGAGAACATATGAATATACGTGGGGCGATTCATTTTCCGCAAATTGTTGGTGGGCTGGGTTTGCGCGGAGGAGTGCAATACGGCGTTTTTCCTGCCAAATCAAAATTCAATGTTGCCATAGGCCTTGATTTAGGCGGAGTTTGGGGCAGGGATACAATAAAATTTTTAGAAATGTCAACTCCTCATGAGGTAAATCAGGCTTTTAATGCAGATTTTTGTTTACCTATTTCCTATAAATTCAAGGAAAATTTTAGTGTAATCCTTACACCGAGATATAGTTTTAACAGCTTCGACATTAAAAGGTATACAAATAAAACATTAAGCACGCAGTATAATCTTTATGCTCCGGTATTATCACTCGGTATCAAAATTCATAATTTTTACATTGAATCAAATGCAATCTATTACAATAACACCTTATATCCGCATTTTGGAGTGGCTTTTATAATCCCTAAAGGCTTAGCTGCTGAAAGTAAAAAACAATATTAATCTGCGTAAGTATTTCAGGCAGATGATCGTCATAAATCATTTTACCTGCACAATACCCTTTTATTTGAGTTAGAATATCAGCGGGTTATTGATACTTGTTTATGAACTATTAAAAACTACAACACAGCAATAACTTTAAAACCTTTAGGCAGTTTAGTGACACTTCTTTTTTTGTAAAATATTCGTATACAGTTAATCTTTTTTATCTAAAAATTCAAAAACAATTTTTTCTGCTTCTGCAAACGCATTCTCTAATTTATCGTTGAGTATTATTTTGTCAAATAAATCAGCTGTTTTTATTTCATTTTCGGCTTTCCCGATTCTGCGTGAAATACTTTCGGAAGTTTCTGTTTCTCTTGATTGCAGCCGCATTTCCAGGTGATGAATAGAAGGAGGCATCACAAAAACTGCCAACGCCCTGTCTCCAAATTGATTTTTTAAATGGAGTCCGCCTACCACATCTACATCAAAAATTACATGCATTCCTTTTTTCCAAATGCGGTCGATTTCAACTTTTAAAGTGCCGTAGAAATTATCTTTATACACCTCTTCCCATTCAATAAATTCATCGTCTGCAATTTTTTGTTTGAACTCATCCAATGATAAAAAATAATAATCTACACCATGAGTTTCATATTTACGCATAGACCGGCTGCAGGCCGAAACAGAAAATTCTAACTGAGGACACACCTTAAGTAAATGCTGTACGATTGTAGTTTTACCCGCTCCTGAGGGGGCTGAAAATATTATGAGTTTACCTTGCACTTTTCTTGAGAATTTTATCGAATTATAAAATGTGTATTATGTACTCAATTATCAAATTATTTTTACTGTCTGTTGACTGCCTGATACATCCTTACATTAGGGAATGCTGTATTGGGTAAATTACAAAACATTCAACAGCTGTTCTTTTATTTTTTCCAATTCATCTTTCATCTGCACTACTAATTTTTGAACGCCGGCATCATTTGCTTTTGAACCAATGGTGTTAATTTCACGTCCGATTTCCTGCGAAATAAAGCCAAGTTTACGTCCGCAGGCATGCTCCTTCATGGTATTCATAAAATAATCGAGATGTGTTTTTAAGCGGAGTTTTTCTTCTGTAATATCAAGTTTTTCAATATAATATATCAGCTCCTGCTCAAAACGGTTCTCATCAATTTTTTCTTTTGCAACAAATTCAGCAATATTAGTTTTAATACGTGTGCGTATATTTTCGACCCGAGCGCTGTCCATACTTAAAACATCAGCTAACAGCCCGTATATAATCCCAATTCGTGTTTGAAATTCATCAGCAAGTATTTTGCCTTCATCAGAACGGAATTTCTGGAAAGCTTCAATGGCTTTATCAACTGCTGTTTTTACTTGTTCCCATTCAGCTTCATCCAGTTCAACGACTTCCCTTTCGGCTTTCATTACATCGGGCATTTTTACAACTAAAGCTAATAAATTTGTATTGCTTTCGTTCATTTCTTCGGATAAGGCTTTCAGCTCCCTGTAGTATGTTTTTGCTAATGTTCTATTAATAGCCACCGGTAAAGTTTCCTGCGTTGATTCGGAATAAACCGATAAATCTATTTTGCCGCGTTCTATTTGTTTGGAAATATCACGGCGCAGTCCGAGCTCTTTTTCTTTATAAATATAAGGAAGGCGCAAATTCAAATCTAATGCTTTGCTGTTAAGAGAACGTACTTCAACTGTTACTTTTTTTCCCGGAATTTCGGTAACAGACTTTCCAAAACCGGTCATTGATTTTATCATATTTTTTTGTATTTAAAGCAAATGTAAGATTTTTTGAATTCATTATTCCATCTTAAGCCCTTTAAAATCTACTGACTGACTTTATCCTCAATAATTAATTTGATTGAAATAACAAATACAATATATATTTTAATATAACGAAAATTGAAATCAGCCGAAAGTATTTAAATAATTGTCATCATTGTTTCGGAATGATTTTTATCAAAATAAAAATGCGGTAAGTAAAACAGGTTATATCAAGCCTATACGAAACCTTAAAACCTGCATTTTGAAAGCATGGTTAAGTTATATGATAACGGCAGCAACTTGAAAGATGGTAAAATTATTTTTTTTGAGTTTTCGTTACTTCCGGCTTAATTACCGCAGCCAACTTTGAAGTAATATCTGTGGCTATTTCTGAAAAGTTTATAGAAACAATTTTTTTAGGCTCATTCTCTTTTGATGAAAAATGCGACACTTCTGCACCGGCTGAAATGCTCTTGCCGGCTTTGTCAAAAATAGAATAATGAACAGTTATTTCGCGCTTATATGTGTCCGCAGCAAGGTCATACGAATCTGGATCATTTTTAATATCCAATTGATTAATAAATACAAAATAATCGGTTTTGTATTTCCCTGTCAGATAGCTCAATAATTTTGCATCATTGACTTTAATATTCATAAACTTTTTGTCGGTGTTCACTTCTACTGCCAACTGTCCGTTTTTAATTCCATTTGGCGCCGCAGCGGGTTTAATTTTTGAGTCTTTGGGAATCTCAATTAAATCATAAGAAAGGCTTGTTGACCTGTAAATGTATGACAAGTCTTTCCACATTTTAACAGAATCGGAATAAAAAGATACAACAGGAGCAATACTTTGCAATTTCAATTTTAGCTGAGCATTTAACTGCTGCCGGAAATTTTCGCGGATTTTGGCAAATTTCCATTTCGTTTGCTGATTGATTTTGTTATCAATCTCACTCATATATAATTTGGGGTCAAATGGAATAACCATTATTTTCCGAACAGCATCAGCAGGGATATTTTTAGAGGCACGCGTATCATCCTGCGCCATTGAAAAAAGCGCGAGAAAACTGAAAAAGAATAGAACGATATTTTTTTTAAAATCAACCATTTATTAATTTGAGAAATGTGATTAGTAGATTAATCAGGTAACTGCATTAAACATTTGAAAACGATCAATATTATTTATTGGTTAATGCCGCGTTAGGGATTGCAGCGAAAATCCTTTTCTTTTTAGAAAAGATTGAAGCGGAAAGCCCGCCCCTTTCTTTTTTAAGAAAGGGGAACGCCCGAATAAAAAATTACGTATTATAATTCAATTTCGTTTATATATGGAAATCAAATGCCCTCACACTTTCTCGCTTTCACACTAACCCGCTCTAATGTCCACAGGACATTAGCCGTGCTCGAAATGACTACCAGCTCTGTCAGTTCGAGCGGAGTCGAGAAACGTGCGTGAGGATGTTTCGTTAGAAAATATTCTTAACTAAACGACATTGTATTATAATTCCAAGAATAACGAAAACAACAATGTTATATATGGGAAATAAATTTTGAACTTCATTTAAACCGCCAATCAAAACTTACCCACTTCCAAAATTATTTACTAAACAGCCTTACAACATCATTGCCGTTGGCATACAACAACAATGCCAGCAGTAAGATCATACCTGCGTATTGTGCATATTCCATCAATTTTTCATTTGGTTTTCGGCCCGTGATAACTTCATATAATAAAAACATTACATGACCGCCGTCCAATGCGGGAATTGGTAAAACATTCATAAAAGCGAGTACTATGCTCAAAAATGCAGTAAAGCTCCAAAAGCGCTGCCAATCCCAGGTGGTGCTGTAAGCTTTGCCCATGGCCATAAAGCCTCCAATTTCTTTATGGGCATCTTTCACGGTAAAAATTACTTTAAACTGTTTTACGTAACCATCAAAAGTTTCGTAGGCCTTATTAACACCGGCAGGAAAGGATGCGAAGAAGCTGTAATTCCTTGTTTCAAGTGTAAAATAATTGTCCAGAGATTTTGGACCAAAACCAAGTTTGCCCTGATCCGTAACAGTCGCTTTTGTGACTATACTGTCGTTATTACGAAGCAGGGTAATATTGACAGAAAGATTTTGATTGTTTTTTAAAATCTTTACAACATCTTGATAATACGGTGTAGAAGTACCGTTAACGGCAACTATTTTATCCCCCTTTTTAATTCCCGCGGAAGCGGCAGGTTTACCAGGAAGCACAGTATCAACATCAAACGGAAAGCGGGGTTCCACAAGGTTGTATTTGTGCTTGATCATATCGCTTAAATCGTCATCAGTAACTGCTATTTCAACCTTTTGGCCGTTACGTTCGACTTGTATGCTTTTTGCTTTATTGATGAGGACTTCATACGGTACTTTATTGATGTTTTCCACTGGTTTATTATCAACCGAGAGTATCATATCCCCATCGCGTAATCCCATTTGATAAGCCAACGTGTCGACAGCCACTCCGTATTTGACATTCTTTGTAGGCAGAAAGCTCTCACCCCAGGCGAATAGAACCATTGCATAAATAAACATTCCAAGGATTACATTTACTGAAACTCCTCCCACCATTATGATTAATCGCTGCCATGCTGGTTTTGACCGAAACTCCCAAGGCTGAGGCGGCAGTTTCATTTGCTCCTTATCCATTGATTCATCAATCATTCCGGAAATTTTTACGTAACCGCCTAATGGCAGCCATCCAATACCATACTCAGTTTCTCCTTTTTTTACTTTGAACAAAGAAAACCAAGGGTCAAAAAACAGATAGAATTTTTCTACTTTTATTTTAAATAATTTTGCAGGTATAAAATGCCCTAACTCATGTAAAACAATAAGTATAGAAAGGCTTAAAATAAATTGCGCTGCTTGTGTTAATATTTCCATAGGTTAAAGCCTCTCCCCTTTATCCCCACTCCAAAAAGCGTGGGCAAGATGTAAGCTGTATTTGTTATTATTTATTGATATAATTATTATTTTCTAAATTTAATTAATTCCTAAAGTTAAACTATCAAATTGTTTAATTTTTCAACAGCAACACGTCTTGTTTCTATGTCAGTTTCAACGTAATCAGCATAGCTTGGTTTTGTGATAAAATCAACAGTCAGCAAACATTTTTCAACTACATCACTCATCTCCAAAAATCCAATTTTATCTTTTAAAAATGCCTCTACTGCAATTTCATTAGCCGCATTTAACACGCAGGGTGAATTCCCGCCTTTATTCATTGCCTCGAAAGCGAGTGCAAGGTTACGAAATGTTTTTGTATCCGCTTGTTCAAAAGTTAAAGCGGGATAATTAAGAAAATCAAAACGCGGGAAATTTGATTTTATTCTTTTAGGATAGCCCATTGCATATTGTATAGGAAGCTTCATATCAGGCAATCCCATTTGGGCTTTCATACTGCCGTCGGCAAACTGAACAATGGAATGCACAATGCTCTGCGGATGCACGATTACATCAATTTGCTCGGATTTCAATCCAAAGAGCCATTTTGCCTCAATCACTTCTAACCCTTTATTCATAAGTGATGCAGAGTCAATGGTTATTTTTGCACCCATTTCCCAATTGGGGTGTTTTAAAGCCTGCTCTTTTTTTATGGAAGCTAAAAATGTTTTGTCTTTCCCTCGGAACGGTCCGCCGGAAGCGGTTAAATAAATTTTCTCAACCGGATTATGAAATTCACCTGCAAGGCATTGAAATATGGCCGAATGCTCTGAATCAACCGGATACAGGTTAACACCGTTTTCTTTGGCAAGAGCAGTAACTAAATCGCCGGCGACTACTAAAGTTTCCTTATTTGCCAATGCAATTTGTTTTTCTGCTTTTATTGCAGAAATAGTAGATTCAAGTCCTGCATAACCAACAATGGCAGCAAGCACCATGTCAATGCTGTCCATCTTCACAATTTCAACAACAGCTTTACTGCCTGCAAACACCTTAATATCATAAGGTTTTAATGCATCCTTTACATATTGATATTTGCTTTCGTCAGCTATTACAACTGTGTTGGGATTAAATTCAACAGCTTGTTTTATAAGTAAATCGGCATTGCCATTCGCTGTGAGCACCTCAGCAGTGAATGCGTCAGGGTTAGCACGAATAACATCTAAGGCTTGTGTGCCTATTGAGCCTGTAGAACCAAGAATTGCAATATTTTTTTTTTCGTTCAATTTATTTTGTTCTCGTTTTTAATTTATAACCTACAGGTTTTCTCGGTGCATTTTCCTGATGAATTAGTTCCCTGATAGCATTAAATACGGAATCAAATTGCTCATCATATTTTTGTTCTAAAGCATCGATCTTTTTTGCGAGTTCTTTATTGGTGTCCATCAGCCTGCGTATCTGCACAAAGGTGCGCATGATTGCGATGTTCACTTGTATTGCCCGTTCGCTGTTTAAAATACCGGAAAGCATTGCAACGCCTTGTTCAGTAAAAGCCATTGGCAGATATCGTGTTCCCCCCCAACTTGAGGTCACAAATTGTGACCTCAAGTTTTCAAACTCCTTTTTAGTAAGTTCAAACATAAAATCGAGAGGGAATCTTTTACTATTACGCTTTATAGATTGTTTAAGCACTTTTGTTTCTATGCCGTAAAGTACAGCTAAATCAGCATCAAGCATTATTTTTTCCCCTCGGATAAAATAAATTTGATTGACAATGTTTTCATTTTTAACAATTGGCAATTTAGTCATCTCTTTAAAACTGTTTTATTAAATAATTCAAATCAGACCCGCAAATTGCGTCCTCATTTATTGTATTTTCAATTATACGATTAATAAAATCATATATATTCGCCATCCGCCCCCCTCTAAAACACCATATAATCCTGAGGGTCAATAGCGTTCCCATTATACCAAAGTTCAAAATGCAAATGCGGCCCTGTTGTTTGCTCTCCCGAATTACCTATAATAGCAATCGGTTCGCCAGCTTTTACATAATCGCCAATTTTTTTCAATAAAACTGAATTGTGTTTATATACTGATATTAAATTATTGCTGTGCTGCACTGTAATTGTATAACCTGTTTCTAATGACCATGCTGCTAAAATCACTGTTCCATCAAGTGTTGTTTTTATGGCCTCGTTTTCAGGACCAACAATATCAATACCGTAATGCTGTTCCCCTGATTTAAATGAACTTGTGACAATTCCTTTTAAAGGCGTAAAAAAAGAAAAATTACTGATCCCGTTTTTGTTTGTTTCAGTTTCGTAGGTGAGACTATATTGATCCTGTGATTCAATATTTTTCCTTAATTCATCTTCATTTTTTGAAGCTGCAACTTTTAATTTCTTGTAATCTTTGGTTTTGTCTGGGCGATTTTGTGTACTGTCGAAAGGAATATCTCCTTTCAACACATTGGTTACGTTATTCATAAAAGCGTTTTGTTCGAGCAGGGACTTTTGGAGTGAATCACTTTTAAAAGTAAGCCGGACTAAATTTCTACGCATGCCTGTATCGGCATAGCCTGGAATATATTCACGTAAAGGAGTAAAAGCAATAAGGGATGTAACAAGCATAACCATTATTATGGTAACGGAACCTACCAGAATAAATAAGCCCAATGGAGTAAGACGCAACGAAAAATTTTCTTCAAAAGTCTCGTCATTCATTACAACCAATCTGTAACGATGGTAAATCCGCTTTAAAAATTTGGCTTTCTTATCCTTTTCATCAGTCATATAGCTTGCAAATATCGGGATTTTTTTTGTAAGAATGGTGATAGTAAATGTACGGTTGAAAGATGTCCGTATTTACAGATTTCCGCGAGCTTAAAGGGAAGATTTTGTATTGCTGAAGTTCTAATATTTTGATGTAATGCTGATCTTTATTTGAATAATCTTTTTTCTGTCATTTTTATTGATTCATAGCTTGGCAGGCTTATATTATGCGGCAGGAAAAACTAAGGAATAACAGGTATTTCATTTGTTGAAACCATGTTGCTTTTATTACCTGCTCTATCCCTTAATGTTATTTCAAATTTAACAATAGAGTGCGGGCCGAATAATGGTGCAGTCCTTAACTTTATTTTAATTTCACCATCCAATGCCTTGTATTGACCGTCAGGTGTAATATTTGGAACACGATAACTGTAAAACAAAGTGTCAAATTGTGATGTTCCATAAGAAGAATCAACAGGTTGGAAAACACCATTCGGATCTTTCCATAAATATTTCATTTTTAGATCATCCGGTGAAACTGCATCACCAGCAAGAATACCAATATCGCCATCGCCGTCTTTAAATGTAATAAAACAATCGGCTGAATCATGACCGTAGGTAACAAATTCTTTAAATACAATAACAGGCTGAGGCGGGAAATGCTTTTCCTTTACACAGGAACTTACCGAAGCCGCGACAATTACTAAAAAAAACGATATGTAAATAAATTGTTTCATTGATTATTAATAGAAACATAAAATTATTAATTATTTTTGGCGAAAGCAAATAAAAGAGAGTCTAAAAAACAATTAATGTCCAATATCATTTGCTGAAAAAAACATTCCTGATAAATCGAAAGACTCAATATGACAGGCGCGCTGCAAGTCTTACCTTTTCGAGTATTAAACGTCGGTTATTTATTTTTTAAACTTATCTTAACAACATTTAACTTTTGTAATAATAAATTGAAACCAAGTATTGACAGCATTTTTAATATCAAAACATCTGTTCAATTTAAACAGATGGCTTTAGCTGTTTTTAATTATCAATTCTCCGAAAACGAGGTTTACCAAAATTATATTAAGGCCTTAAAGATTAACCCGGATAGAATTACTGAACTTGAACAAATTCCATTTATACCGATTGAATTTTTTAAAACCTATAAAGTAATTTCAGGTTCAAAAAACAACGACCAACCCGAAGAAACGAATATTAAGCCTGTGGGAGATTCACGGCTTTTCACCAGCAGCGGCAGCATTCAGAGTAAACATTTTGTGATTGATACAGAAGTTTATGAAATAAGCTATAGAAATGGATTTGAATTGTTTTATGGAAACATTGAAGAGTATTGTGTTTTAGCTTTACTTCCTTCTTACCTTGAACGCGAAGGGTCTTCTTTAATTTATATGGCTGAAGATTTAATAAAAAGGAGCAAACATTCTTCAAGTGGTTTTTATTTACATAATTATGATGAGTTAATATTGAAACTTGAACAACTGGAGTCTCAAAAACAAAAAACTATTTTATTGGGTGTGACTTACGCATTGCTTGATTTAATTGAGAAGCAGAAGTTTCAGTTAAAACATACTATCATTATGGAAACAGGCGGAATGAAAGGAAAGCGGAATGAAATGGTAAGAGAGGAACTTCATAACTTTTTATGCGGAGGTTTCGGTGTTGATTCAATTCACAGCGAATACGGCATGACAGAACTTTTATCACAAGCGTATTCAAAAGGAGACGGCATTTTTAACTGTCCGCCATGGATGAAGATTTTGATAAGAGATACGAATGATCCTTTTTCATTTTTAACACAAAAAAAAACCGGAGGCATAAATATAATTGATCTGGCCAATATTAATTCCTGCTCGTTTATTGCCGCTCAGGATTTAGGAAAATTATATCCTGACGGATCTTTTGAAGTGCTTGGGCGCTTTGATAACAGTGATATCAGAGGATGCAACTTAATGGTTGAATAATATTAAAAATTGTTGAATTGACAATTTGATAATGCTTATTTAATATTCAAATCCTTACCGCCCTTTTCCACAGCTAAACTTTTGCCGTCACAATAAACTACATTGCATCCGCGTTGTTTTTTTGTATTCAAATAAATGCACATCCCCCATGGCATAAATTTATACTTTTTGTAATATGAAGTATTAATAAAAAAGATTAAACCTTTTTTATCAATCAATCCTTCATCAAAATAAGTAAAAATTTAAATATTTCAGCCATGACCAACCGAACGTTTTCAGCTCCCGCTTTTCTAAGCTGCGCATTGTGTTTCTTATGCAGCTATGATATTCCAAAACCAGCAGAACAAGACATTGAAAAGCTGAAAAAATCAGGGCCTTATGATGTAATTATCGTTCCTGGTGTTCCGTATCATGATCCGACACTGGAAATAATAATGAAAGCAAGAATTCTTTGGGCAAAATATTTATTTGATCAGGATATTGCAAAAAATATTATTTTTTCAGGAGCGGCTGTTTATAATCCATATATAGAAGGCCAAATTATGCGGATATATGCCGACTCACTAAAAATACCCTCAGATCATACTTTTTCTGAAACAAAAGCTGAACACAGCACAGAGAATATATATTATTCCTTATTAATGGCTAAAAAAATGGGATTCAAAAAAATTGCTGTTGCAACAGACCAGTATCAGGCAATACTTATCAATAGATTTATCAGGCAAAACTGTCCCGAAGTTAAAGTGATAACAATTGAGTATAGCAAAATAAATTTACTTTTTGCTCCGTGGCCTGATATTGACCCATCTACAGCTTATGTAGACACCTTTGTATCCTTGGTTGACAGAGAGAGCCGCGTCAAGCGGTTCAAGGGCACTTTAGGCAACAACATTAACTTTGCCAAAAACGATTCTGCAGACGGTCTGGAAAAAAAGCCATTGTTTTCGATTGGAGGTCTGGGCGAATCAGTAAATACATGGGTATCATCAGCATCTTCATTTTTTCCAATTTTTAATCCTTCTGACGGCAATCGATAATTTTTCTATTTCACCCTTATGTTTGAATTTTGCTGTTGAAACACCAAATTACCATTTATTTGTTTGGGTGATTAATATTGTCTTCTGATTTATCAGGTAAACAGAAAAGAATAATAGTTGCTATTACGGGTAATAACAACCCAATTACAAACCAAATCTTAGGGCTGCGCCCCATACGTTTCGCAAGTCTTGATGTAATAATCGGGATGCTGAACAAAAGTAAAATTCCAATACAGGAAAATAATATCAGCCCCATAATGCATTCGATTAATCTTCAAAACAAATCATTAATTATCCAAATTAAAATATTCTAATTTTTCGCCTTTCAGCCTTAATACCAAACGGCATCCAAGAATAAAAAATGGTATATACATTAAAGCGCTCGATAGGCCAAAATGCTCTAAAATAATGATTGATTTACGTTTCAATCGCTCGGCAATAAGATACATTGCCGGCACAAGCAGTAAAGTTAAGAAAGTAGCGAAAGCTAAACCGAAAATCATTGTCCAAGATAAAGGTCCCCAAAACACAACTGTATCACCACCCAGATAAATGTTTGGTTTGCCATGAGCAAATAATGTTTCAAAATCTATATTAAAACCAACGGCTAATGGCAGCAAACCAAGTATAGCGGCTGTTGCTGTTAATATAACCGGGGTCATCCGCGTTCGTCCGGCTTCGGCAGTCGCATCCCACAGGCTCATACCGTTTGCACGCGAAACATCGGCAAATTCAACCAGCAAAATACCATTACGAACTACAACACCTGCTAATGCTATTATCCCAACACCTGTCATTACAATACTCATATCCATTTTAAAGATAGCCGTGCCTATTAACACGCCTATAATGCTGAAGAATATCTCTGTTAAAATAATAAAAGGCTTGCCGATAGAATTGAATTGAGTTACCAAAATCAATAAAATTAAACCAAATGAAATCATCAGCGCCTTACCAAGGAAAGCTCCTGTTTCTTTTTGTTCTTCTTGTTGTCCGGTAAACGCAATTTCAACATTGCCCTGAGGTTTAAAATTTTTCGTTGCCTTTTGAACACGGGCTATAACTTCATTTTCATTAAATCCGGCTGCAGCATTTGATGACAATGTAATCAAACGTTTCTGCATTTTACGTTTGATTCCGCCGTAAGTATTGCTGTATTCTATATCGCAGAATGCCGACAAAGGAACACTGCGGATAGCACCTCCCATATTCATATCACGAAAAGTGATTTTTAAATTCCTCAGAGCTTCGATATTATTCCGCTGGTCATATTGATAACGCAGCTGAATAGGATATTGATCATTTGCATCCCGAAATTTGCTCACCTCCGCGCCGAATACAGCGTTGCGTATTTCCATACCAATTTGAGATGAACTTACAGCTTCCCTATTGGCACGTTCGCGGTCAATATTAAAAACTATTTCAGGTTTGTTGCTTTCAAAATCCGTTTTTAAATTTTCAACTCCGGCAATTTTTTGTGCATCAATAAATTGTTTTAAACGAGTCGCGTTATTTACAATATCATCAAATTTATCACCGCGTATTTCAATATTAATTGGTTTTGAAACAGGCGGTCCTGCTTGTTCCGGCGAAACAGTGACATCAGCACCCGGAATATTCCATTTTAATTTCTGCAGTGCCGATAAATAATCGAGAGTTGATTTCCCTCCTCTTTCATGGAATGACACAAATGCAATTGCAATTTTACCGCGGTTAGGATAATCGCTTTGATCCTTGTCGCGGGGGTCAGTTGCCTGTTTGGTAACATTGGTAATAATTGATTGTACAATTTTATTTGAATCGCCCAATACTTCATTTACCTTTTTCTCTGCCATCATCATTACTTTATTTGTAGAAGCAGGGTCTGTGCCCACGGGCAGTTTAACATAAACATAAACAAAGTTAGGGTCGCCCTGAGGGAAGAAAACAACTTTCGGACTTCTCACTGCAAAAAACACAATTGAAAATATAAATAACAATAATGTTCCCAAGAGAGCCATCCATGGTCGTTTCAAGAAACGAACCAAAAGTTTAGTGTAACGATTCTGCACAGCTGGCCACACTTTTGATTGAAAATTTTCAAT
>CAISYK010000693.1 GCA_903889605.1 uncultured Bacteroidota bacterium | reverse complement strand
TATTTGTATTGATTAAAATAATAAATTGCCTTGTCATATTGTTTTAACACGTGATTTAATCTGCCAAGATAATAATTGACATCTGGGAAGTCTGTTGCCGGCACCTTGTCAAAATATTTTTTTGAATATTTTCTTAGCTTTTTTATCTCAAAATTACATACTCCGAGTTTAAAATTAGTTTCGTTATCATTACTGTCCAACTGATAGATGGTTTCATACATTTTTAAAGCATTAAGATAGTCGCTGTTATCGAATGCTTTATCTGCTTTATTTACAAGCTGTTTATCCTGGCGTGAAGTTATCTGGGCAAGTATATCTCCTCCCCAGCCTTTCCCAAAAGGAATTGAGAGCATGACAATAGAAAAAATAATTAAAGTATTCTTCTTTTGCACCATCATTCTTTTTAGACCAAATTCTACTATTTTATCATTTTTATGGATGGGAAGAAAAGTTCCTTTCCAAAACCTCTTTATAAGGAAAAGGACTTGATTTTCAATAAACATTTCTATTAATCTTTTCATTTTTATAATCTATTTTTATTACTCATATCCCCCGAAAGGCTGGTAGAATCTTCTTTTTATCGAAGAAGAGTAAGGTTTCCATTTTTTTCAAATATTTTTCCAGTATTAAGCTTAATAAATGCTTTCCAAATATACACATCTTGCGGACATATTTGACCTTTATAATAACCATCCCAACCAAGTTTTATATCCGTTGATTCAAAAATCATTTCTCCCCATCGGTCGTATATTTCTAATTTATACTCAACTACCCCGGAAGTATATGTAAAGAATATGTTATTATCCAAGCTGTTTATATCGAAATAGCCGCCTTGGCTTCCATCGGGATTAGGGGTAAATGCATTAGGAAAAGCAATATCTGTATTTGTTGTAACTTCTGCAGTAGCTGTGTCAAGACAGCCATATTGAGTCATAGCAATAAGCTGAACTTGAAAAACACCTATTGTTGAATATGAATATGAAGGATTTACCAGTGCAGATGTTCCTCCATCTCCAAAACTCCAGTTATTTGTGATTGCTTCTGTTGATTGATTATAGCAATTCAAAATATCAAAAGGAAGAACAAGGTCGGTTGAACTAAGCGAAAATGCAGCAACCGGATATGGATGGCCGCTGATAAAAAATGGCGCCGATGTATTATTAGATGTACAGCCGCCCGAAGTTGTAACTGTCAAAGTAACCGGATAATTAAAAGGCAAAGTATATGAATGCCCTGGATCTTCTTCAGTAGAATAGGTCCCATCGCCAAAACTCCAATTCCACAAAGTGATTGGATCATTCGCGTACCCGGAAACAGAATTATCAAAAAACTGTATCGTTCCCGGAACACATAATGAATTGGTATCAGATGCGGCTGAAAAAATAGGCGGAGGGTTAATAAGTACTTTAACCGAATCGGTTACAGATTTGCAGACATTACTAACGGTAACAATATAGGTTGTAGGCTGTGAAGGTGTGACAACAAAAACTCCAGGGCCCGGACCTAAATTATTATTCCATTGGTATGTTAATTCTCCTGTTATTCCTGATGTTTCAGCATACACTACAGAGGCTTGTCCGGGACATACCGGTGATGTTGCATAAACATGAACAACAGAAGTATCTAATGTAAATACAATGGCTGTTGCGGATGCAGAAGTTCCTGCACAGCCGTTTTGGTCATAAGCTGCAACATTATAAGTTATGTCGCTTGTTGGTGTAACAGGTAATGTTCCCAGAGTAATAGCCCCTGAAGGCTGCCAGGTATAATAATAATTACCTGCCCCTCCTGAAGCAGCGGCTGAAAGCAAGCCTGATTGGCCAAGGCATAAAGTGTCATTCACTCCGGCTGTAGTTATTACTTGTGAAGG
This sequence comes from uncultured Bacteroidota bacterium, assembly GCA_903889605.1. GTDB lineage: Bacteria > Bacteroidota > Bacteroidia > 2-12-FULL-35-15 > 2-12-FULL-35-15 > 2-12-FULL-35-15. The sequence goes on along the minus strand of CAISYK010000693.1, from coordinate 12,324 downwards.
CTGTGTTAATAAAATAAGAATGCCGTTGCTGCATCCGTGTGCATCGGTAATTGTAACAGTATATGAATCTGCAAGCAGATTGTTAGCTGTGCTTCCTGGGTCGCCTGCTGGTGTCCAGGAATAACTGTAAGGAATGACTCCGCCAAAAGCTATAACTGAGGCGCTTCCCCGTCCATTAAAACATGTTGGATAAAAAATAGAATCAATGGTTGAAGAAAGTAATGCAGGCTGAGTAATGGCTGCAGAAATTGATTTTATACAATTATTTTGATCCATAACGTTTACAGTATACGATCCTGCTGCAAGATTATTAACTGTTGATAAGTTTGAGGTGATTGGAGTCCACAAATAATTATAAAGAGCTCCAGTGCCTCCTGAAGCAGAAACTGATATTAACCCTGTATTTTCACCGAAGCATAAAACATCTCTGACAGAGTCAACGGTTACAACAATAGGTGTTGGCTCAGTTATTACAGCACTGTCTGATTTTTGACATCCATCAAAATCAATAATATTCACAGTATAAGTCCCAACTGTTAAAGCAGATGCTGTTAAATTATTTCCTCCTGCAGGTGACCAGTTTATAATATACGGTGCAGTTCCTCCGGCAATATTTATTGCTGCGGAACCATCATTGCCTCCTGAACAGGAAACATCATTTGTAGATGATACAGTCACTATAGGTATAGGAATATTGGTAATATTTGCTGTTAAAGACAAGCTGCAATTTAAAGAGTCTGTTATTTGAACGCTGTAAACACCTTGGGCTAAACTATTAATTCCGTAATTTGTAGATCCGCCTGGTGACCATAAATAGGTGTAAGGATAGGTACCACCGGATATCTGAGGAAAAAGCGAACCATTATCTGAACCGCAGGAAGGATTTACTGCTGCCATAGTACCGCCAAGAACTTCAGGCTGTGAAATAGATATTGATAAATTTGTTTGACAGCTGTTGGTATCGGTAATAGTAACAAAATAAACTCCGGCAGAAAGACCAGAAGCTGTATCATTAATTGAAACTAAAGGATTCCATTGATATGAATAACCAGGAACTCCCCCGGCAGCATGAATTCCTGCTGTACCATCAGACAAACCAAAGCATGTGACAAATGATTTATTATATACAGCTGAAAGTGCTTGAGGAGGCTCATTGATTGTTACTGAATCTTTAGTTTTGCAGCCATTTAAATCAGTTACTGTTACAGTAAACGTACCAACAGAAAGCCCTGTCCCGATTGGTCCGTTACCACCCAAAGGCTGCCAGTTAAAACTATAAACCGGAGTGCCTCCGCTTACTATTACATTTGCAGACCCTGTAATATCTCCAAAACACCTTACATCAGTCGGAGGAGAAATTGATGAAGTGAGCAGAGTTGGTTCTGTAATCGTAAATGAGTCTATTTGGATACAGCCCTTGTTATCAGTAACTTTAATATGATAATTGCCGGCAAAAATATTTGTCAGACTTGGACCCTGTGTTCCGTTTGGAAGCCATTCATAAGTATATCCAGGTGTACCGCCGGATGCGTTTGCTGAAGCTGTTCCATTACTGCCTCCGAAACAACTAATAGGACTTGTTGTAACAGCTATTGAGATTAGTGCAGGTTCCATAATTTCGGGACTTATTGCCGGAAAAGATTGACACAAATTGGCATCTGATACAATAAGCGTGTCATAGCCGGCTGTCAATCCAGTTGCAGTTAAATTCGTTCCGCCGGAAGGCATCCACATATATGTAAAAGGACCGGAAGTTCCTATAACTGCGGCAGTTGCGGTACCATCAGAACCGCCGCTGCAGCCCACGTTGGTAGTTGAAGAAACGCTTGCTGACGGACTAGGATTATCGTTGACAGTAATCGTTATGGCTGAAACACATTCATTGCTGTCAGTAACCGAAACAATATACGCTCCGGAAAGTAAAGAGAATGCTGTGTCATTAGTTTGACTCGAAGGTGACCACTGATACAAATAAGGCAGAACACCGCCAATTACAGAAACATATGCCTGGCCGTTTGCCTCACTGCAATTTGAATTTTTGCTGCTGCCAGTAAGTATGACTATTGCAGGCTGAGTAACAGTAATTAAGTCAATTACTGAACACCCCTTTGAATCAATGATAGTAACAGTATAAGTTCCTATTGAAAGATTAGAAATGTTCTGTCCATTATGCGGACCCGGCATCCAAAAATAGTTATATGGAGGAGTTCCCCCTTCTGCAAAAGCAGAAACTGAGCCATCGGCTCCTCCAAAGCATAAAACCGGATTGAAAGAAAGGGAATCAGAAAGCACTGCAGGTGGCTGTGTAATGGAAAAAGGTGTTATTTGAACACAGCTGTTTGTATCTGTAACCTGTACAGTATAAGTGCCCGCAGAAATATTTGTAAGGCTTGAATTTGTTGTTCCGCCCTGCCAAAGATAAGTAAAACCTGGTGTACCGCCAGTAGGAATTGCTGCTGCACTGCCGTTAGTTCCAGAAAAACAACTGACCGGTGTTTTGTTAATAGTTATTAAAATTGGCGGAGGTTCTGTAATTTCTGGAATTATTAATGGAAGTGAATTACACAGGTTGGTGTCCATGACAGTAACAGTGTATGTACCTGCCTGCAAACCTACGGCCGTTGAATCAGTTATACCGGACGGTGCCCATGAATATGTGAAAGGGCCTGAAGTTCCAGAAATAGCGATGGATGCGGAGCCGTTTGTTCCTCCGGAACAACTAACATTAGTTGTTGAGAAAACAGTTACTATTGGGCTCGGATTATCATTAATAGTCAATGAAATTGTTGAATTACATTTATTGCTGTCTGTAACTGTTACAGAATATATCCCTGAAAGTAAAGCGTATGCTGTATCATTAGTGTCACCTGTAGGAGACCATTGATACAGATATGGTGCAGTACCTCCTGATACAGAAACATAAGCTTTACCATTTGGCAGACTGCATTTGGAATTAATACTTGATGAAGTAAGCACCGCCAAAGAAGGCTGAGTAACGTGAACTGAATCGATAATCGTGCATTCATTTAAATCAGTAATTGTAACAGTATATGTTCCTGCAGTAAGATTATAAAGATATTCTCCGATTAAACCGCCGGGCATCCAATTAAATTTATAAGGAGATGTACCGCCTGATGCCGCAGAAGAAATTGAACCATCTGCTCCTCCAAAACAGGAAACTGGGGTGAAAGTTTTTGAAACAGAAAGAATAGTTGGCTCTGTAATTGTATATGGCGTTTTTTGGACACAGCTGTTTGCATCTGTAACTTGTATTGTATCTGTTCCGGCAGAAAGATTCAGCAGACTGGTTGCTGTTGTTCCGTTTGACAGCCATATATAACTATAATCTGGAGTCCCGCCGGATACAATTGCAGCTGCAGATCCATCACTTCCTCCAATACAATTCACATTAGTTTGAGTTATATTGGTATAAATTGGCAGCGGCTGATATATTTCCGGACTTTCAGTTGGAATAGACAAGCAATTATGGACATCTTTTACCGTCACAGTATATGTCCCGGCGGTTAACCCAGATGCAGTTATATTTGTTCCTCCAGATGGAAGCCAAGAGTATGTATACGGAGCACCTGATGCTAATACTACAGCATTAACTTCGGCTGTACCATCATTCCCGCCAAAACAGCTTACATTAGTTGCTGTAACACCCGTAATTACAGGGCTTGGATTATCTGATACTGAAAGAGTGTCATAAGAAATACATCCTAAGCTGTCTGTAATTGAAATAGTATAGGAACCAGCTAACAATGTAGTTTCTGAAGCATTTGTTGCTCCAGAGGGCGACCATAGATAAGAAAAAGGTCCTGTACCGCCTGATGGATAAACAGAAGCCTGGCCATTCGGGAGACTGCAATTGGAATTGACACTGCTTGTGGTAGAAATAAGTGAGGCTGGCTGGGTAACCGTAATGGAATCAATTAATGAACATCCTTTAGAATCATTTATTGTAACAGTATATGTTCCCGCTGCTAAGTTTGAAAGATTTTGGGCATCAAAATCTCCTGGAGTCCAGTAATATCCATATGGTCCTGTTCCGCCTGAAGTAAGAGAAGAAATTGAACCATCCTTTAATCCAAAACAGGAAACTGCTGTAAATGTAAGATTGGCAGACAGTTCAGCCAATGGCTGGGTAATAGTAACAGAATCTTTTGCCTTACAGTTGTTATTGTCCAAGACTGTAACAACATACTGTCCGGTCAATAAATTAGACAGTGATGGTGTTGCGGCTGATCCCGGTATCCAGGAATATGTATAGTTGGGAGTACCTCCCAAAGCAGCTGCGGTTATTGAACCATTATTTCCAGCAAAACAACTTACATTTGTGTGTACCGAAAAATTAATTTCTAAAGTGTCTGGCTCCGATATTTTTGCTGTATCGACAGCAGAGGCACACCCTCTGGAATCTTTAACGGTTAAAATATAATTTCCACCGGCTAAACCGTTTAGGATGGCAGATGTAGTCCCCCCAGGCATCCATGAATAAGTATAGCCTGGAATTCCTCCGGAAGGATTTGCAGCGGCTGTACCGTTATCCAAATAATTACATGTTTCATTTGTTTTTGATACTCCGGCAATAACTTTTGTTGGCTGTGTTATAATTACCGAACCTACAGCTTTACACTTATTCGAATCCGTAACTGTTAATGTATTTGTGCCGACGCTAAAATTGTTTCTATTCGCGGTAACAGCCCCCCCAGGCATCCATTTATAAGTATAACTTGGAGTGCCGCCTGAAATGGTTGAAACAACAGCTCCGTCATTGCCTCCAAAACAAGTTACATCCGTTTTTAATGAGAAACTTATTGCTAACAATGGAGGCTCATGAACTACAAATAGCGGAGACACAGCACAACCTCTTGCATCCGTTATTGTAAATGTATAAGTTCCAGCCAAAAGACCCGTTTGACTTTTCCCAACAATGTTTCCCGGCATCCACTTATAGCCGAATGGAGCACCGTTTCCGCCGACTGCATTTTTTCCGTAAAGCGCCCCGTCTGACAATCCAAAACAAGAAACTGGGGTAACAATCACCGAATCAAAAATTGCAGCCAAAGGCTCGGTAACAGTAAAGTGCGTTTTTTTAATACAACCATTGGCATCTGTTACTTTTACAGTATCCAAACCGGCAGTAAGACCTGAAATGCTTGTTCCTGTTGATACGCCAGGCAGCCAATTATAGATATAACCGGGAGTGCCGCCCACAGCTATAGCCCTTGCGGTTCCTGTGTTAAATCCAAAACAAGTGACATTGCTTATTGAATCAACTCGTAATAAAATTGGAGAAGGCTGAGTAATAGAAACGCTGGCGGATGCTTTACAGCCATTTGCCGGAGTTAAAACATTAACAGTATAAGTTGTGTCATAACCAGGAAAAGAACCAGAAATCAGACCTGCTGCAACAGCATTTGTACCGCCGGAAGGAGCCCAAGAATAAATATATGGAGCAACTCCGCCGGAAGCTGAAACTGCGGCACTGCCGGTAGAACTTCCATTACAATTCACATTCGTGAATGAACTTATATTTAGTGATGGTGCTAAATCATCATTTACATTTGCATATTGTATTGAGGTGCAGCCATTATGATCAGTTACCAAAACAGAATATGCGTTAGCTGCAATACTGCTGAACACGCTGTTAGTACCTCCGCCGGGTGACCACAAATATGAATATGACGGAATCCCCCCGGAAATTGCGACAGATGCTGAACCGGTTGCAAGATTGCAGCCCGAATTTGTTGTAGAAGTTGTTAATACTATTGGATCAGGTTGAGTAACAACTACAGAATTCATCCCTTTGCATCCATGTGCATCAGTCACAGTAACTGAATAAGAACCTGCAAAAATATTAGAAATATTTTGCCCTGTTATGGTACTAGGCAGCGGTGTTACCCAAGAACAGCTATATGGCGCTGTCCCGCCTGTAATTGCAGGAGGTAAATTAGGAATAGAAATAGAACCTGTGGCTGATCCGTAACAGGCTGCAGGTGATGGTACAGCAGAAACTGTAATAAGATTAGGCTGAGTTATTAAAATAGAATCCTTTTTAAAGCAGCCGTTTTTTTGAGTTATTTTGACAGAGTGGTATCCTGCAGTTAAATTATGTACCGAATTTGTTGAATCTCCTCCAGGCATCCAGTAATAAACATAATGCACAGTATCCCCGCCGGTAAGAACAGCTCCAACGGCACCTCCATTTCCACCAAAACAACTTACATTTATTTGAGAAAGAAAATTAATTCCTAAAGGCGGAGGCTGGGTAATCAATGCAATTACTGTGGCTGTGCATCCCTTAAAATCGGTTACTGTTACAGAATAAGACCCTGCAGGTAAATTTATCCTTGAAGCTGCTGTCCCTCCTCCCGACCACAAATATGTATACGGAGAAGTTCCGCCGGCTCCTGCAACAGCAGCTGTTCCATTATCCAAATATTCACAAGTTTCGTTTGTTGCTGTAATATTAGCAGAAAGCAGTGTTGGCTGTGTAATAATAACAGCTCTGGTAGTAACACATCCATTTATATCAGTAACTTTTACAGTATATGTTCCGGCCGCCAAACCGCTGCTGCTTGCTGTAGTAGCACCTCCCGGAGTCCATAAATAAGAATATCCAGGAGTCCCGCCTGAAGGAACTGCCGTAACAGAACCATTAGTACCTCCAAAGCAGCTTACATTTATTTGACTTGCAAATGTAACAGCTAAAATTGGAGGTTCAGTTACTGCAGCAGTTGCTGTTGTAAAACAACCTTTTGAATCAGTTACTTTTACAGTATAAGTAATTCCGGCAGATAAACCAGTTGAAGTAACAGCTGTTGGTGAGCCTGCTGCTGGTGTCCATGAATAAGTATAGCCGGGGGTGCCTCCAACTGGGACAGCTGTTGCCGTTCCGTTATTTGAGTAACTGCATGTTTCATTAGTATGTGTAGTAGTTGCAGAAACAGAAGTTGCGGGTTGGGTGATTGTCAAAGAATTTGAAGCCGTACATCCATGACCATCAATAACATTAACAGTATAATTACCTGCCGTTAAGCCTGTTCTGGCAGCAACTGAGGGACCAACAGGCACCCATGAATATGCGTAATTCAGTGTTCCTCCCGAAGCGGCAGCTGTTGCTGTACCATTGCTGCCTCCCAAACAACTAACATTTGTATACGAGCTGAAATTTACTGCTAAAAGTGACGGCTCAGTTATTGTCCTGATTGAGCTTGCGGTACATCCTTTTGAATCAGTAACAGTAACGGTATAGGATCCTGCAGATAAACCCGAAATTGTGCTGGTTGTAAGTGAGCCAGGCATCCACAGATAAGTGTAACCTGCACCCGGGGTACCCCCTGAACCAGCAGCAACTGCTGTTCCGTTATTTGAGTAACTGCAGGTTTCATTTGTACTTATTATGCTTACTGAAAGTGCGGTTGGCTGTGTTATTACAACAGAATTTGAAGCTGTACATAAATTAATATCAGTGACTTTCACAGTATACGTGCCAGCTGTTATACCAGATATTGAACTTGTAGCTGCTGATCCAGGTGTCCATAAGTAAGTGTAAGGCAATGTTCCACCAGCAGCTGATGAACCAACAGAACCATTGTTTGCACCAAAACATGTTGAAACATTAACTTGCCCGATGAAACTTACTGCTAATAAAGGAGGCTCTGTAATTAAGGCAATAACAGAAGCAGAATAACATAATTTAGAATCTTTTACTGTAACCGTATACGATCCGGCCGACAATCCAGACAAATTAGCGGTAGTTTGTAATCCTGGCTGCCACAAATAAGTATATCCTGGAGTACCTCCGGATGGAATAACATTTGCCGTTCCATTATTCTTATAATTACACGTTTCATCGGTTTTTGTTATACTTGCAGACAACAATGGAGGCTGAGTTATGACAACAGAATTTATTGCAGTACATCCGTTGTGGTCAGTAACAGTTAGTGAATATGTACCCGTGCCTAAGCCGGTAATAACGGATAAAGACGATACAGTTGGTGACCATAAATATGTATAACCTGGAGTCCCCCCGCCAGCCGAAGCAGAGACTGAGCCATTTGTTCCTCCCCAGCAGTTTTCATTTATTTGTCCTGAAAAATTAGCTGTTAATACTGTAGGTTCAGTAATTACAACACTCTTTATTCCCGTGCATCCTTTTGAATCTGTAACAGTAACGGCGTAGGTTCCGGCAGATAAGCCTAAAATAATATTGGTAGTTGCGCCGCCAGGCAGCCAGGAATAAGTATAGCCAGAATTTCCTCCTAAACCATTTGCAGTCGCTGTTCCATTATTTGAGTAATTACATGTTTCATTAGTACTTGAAGTATTTACTGAAACTGTGTTTGGTTGTGAAATGGTTACATTACTTGTTGCTGTACACCCTGCATTATCAGTGGCTGTTAAAGAATATGTCTGAGCAGTTAAATTGGATATTGAACCATTTGTGGCTGCTCCCGGCATCCAGGAATAAGTGAAGTTTGGAGTTCCTCCGGAAGCAGTTCCAGTTACTGCACCATTACTGCCTCCAAAACAGCTTACGTTTATCTGCCCGGTTAAACTTATCACAAGCGGTGCCGGCTGAGTAATTACTGCATATGAAACAGCAGTGCAAAGGTTTGCATCAGTAACAGTTAAAGTATAAGTACCTGCGGATAAATTTGAGACTGCAGCTGTTGTTTGTAAAGCGGGCTGCCATAAATAAGTGTAACTAGGAGTACCACCTGATGGAACAGCAGTTGCGGTTCCATTATTCTTATAATCACAGGTTTCGTTGGTACTTGGCGTGCTCACTGCAACCGCAGAGGGCTGTGTAATAATTGTTGAATTTGATGCAACACATCCTTTTGAATCAGTTACAGATAAAACGTAGGTTCCAGCAGTTAAATTGGATATTGCATTTGTTGTTGCTCCGCCGGGACTCCAGGAATAAGTAAAATTGGGGGTTCCACCAGAAGGAAGTGCTGAAATTGAACCATTGCTTCCTCCAAAACAAGTTACTTGAGATGAAGTCAAAGCAACTGAGAGTAAAAGCTGATTAACGGTAAAATTAGAGGTTGCCTGACAGCTTCTTGAATCTGTAACAGTTACTGTATATATACCAATTGAAAGATTGCTGATTGAAGAAGTGGTTTGACTTCCCTGTGACCATAAGTAAGTATATGGCGGTGTACCGCCTGCTGGTGCTAAAGCTATGGCTCCGCTGCTGCCGCCTGAACAAACAACGTGTGTAATAGACGCATTAGGCGTAATCGGCAAAGGCTGAGTTATAATAACAGAATTAGTTGTAATACATCCTTTAAAATCTGTAATGGTTAAGGTATATGATCCCGCTGTTAAATTAGATATTGAAGTAGTCGTGGCTCCGCCCGGCATCCAGGAGTATGTATATGGAAAATTACCTCCTGATACTAATGAATTAATTGTTCCATTGTTTCCATTTGGACAACTGACATTAGCAGGATTAAGTGTTATTACAGTAGACAGAGGCTGAATAACAGTATAATTCGCGGTTACCTGACAAGCTTTTGAATCTTTTACAGTAACACTATATGTTTGAGAAGTTAGATTTGAGATTTGAGAAACAGTGCTGCCATTGCTCCATAAATAAGTATACGGCGATGTCCCGCCAATTGGTGTAATGGATAAAGACCCATCATGTCCGCCGTTACAAGTAACGTTTGTAATAATTGGAGAACTAATAGAAAGCGGTGCCGATGGCTGAGTAATAGTTACAGAATTGGCTGCTGTGCAATTTTTCAAATCTGTTACTGTTACTGTATAAATTTGAGAAGTTAAATTTGATATTTGTGGTGTAACGGCACCAGTGCTCCATGAATAAATATAGCCAGGTGTGCCTCCAACTGGACTTGCTGTTACAGTACCATTATTACCAGCAAAACAACTTACATTTACCTGACTGATAAAATTTATTGTTAATGGCGATGGTTCAGTAATTGTCACAAACTTATTTGCACTGCATAGATTCAAATCCGTGACGGTCAAAGTATAGGTGGAACTTGCTAAATTAGAAATACTGGCAGATGTAAGTGATCCAGGCATCCAATTATAAGTATAACCTGGAGTGCCGCCTGAAACAGTCGCGGATGCTGTTCCATTATTCAGGTAACTGCATATTTCATTAGTACTTATAGTATTTACAATAATTGCCGGAGACTGTGTTATTATCACAGAATTTGATTTCAGGCATCCTGAATTATCTTTTATATTTAATGTGTATGTACCGGCAGTTAAACCTGAAGCATTTGGTGAAGTGGCACCGGAACTCCAATTGTAAATATACGGTGCAGTACCTCCTGATACTGTTGAAACTACGCTTCCGTTAGTTCCGCCAAAACAGCTTACTGGTATGGGAGCAAATGATATTGTAATGGGGGAAGGTTCATTAATAGTATAAGATGATGTAATCTGACAATTTTTAAAATCCTTAACAGTTAAAGAATAGACCCCGGCAGGCTGACCGCTTATTGATGATGATGTTTGATTTCCTGGCTGCCACAAATAAGTATATGGACCAGTTCCGCCGCTAGGAATTATTGATATTGAACCATTGCTGCCGCCCGGACAAATTTCATGTGTAATCGAAGAAGCAAGTGCCAGCAGAGTTGGCTGAGTAATAATAACAGGGGTGACAGAGGTACATCCAATTCCATTTTTTACTGTTACATTATACGTGCCTATGCCTAAGTTTGATGCTGTTGCTGCTGATTGTACAGGAGATGTATTCCATAAATAAGTAAACGGGGCTGTACCTCCTGTAATGTTAACTATTGCAGAACCATCGCTTCCGCCGAAACAGCTTATAGGAGTTGGAGTAACAGAAACAACGCCGGCAAAACCTACATAATTAATTATAACTATATCAGATACCGGAGCACATGTTCCATGGCCATAAGTAGTCAAAGTTAAATTTACAAATCCAGCAGCTAAATCGCCTGCAGTTGGGGTATAAGCTGCAGTAAGTGCAGATGCATTAGGGCTGAAAACCCCTCCACCGCCTGACCAGCTGCCCCCTAATGCACCAGCAACAGAACCCGCTAAAGTTGTTATAGGAATTTGATTACACACTGTCTGATCAGGACCAGCATTAGCATAAACAGGAACATTAAATTTTTTAACCTGTATTGCAGCAGTATCTTTACATCCTGATCCATCAGAAATAACAACGGAATAAAGTCCGCCGGGTACAGTTATAGTTTGAGAAGTATTTATACTATTCCATAAATAGGAGTATGTTCCGGATCCGCCGCTGCCGGCAGCGACAATTGAAGTGGAATTAGGGATCTGTCCATTACAAATAGTTGGATTCGGCGGAGAAATAATTACAGAAAGCTGGGGTGTAAAAAATACCCGGACCGTGTCACAAAGCGGACCGCATCCCGGAGTTGATGGAGAGCCGCAAACCTGATAATCCACATAAGCCGGTGCTGCAGCTCCTGCTGTAATTATTGGATTTAAGCAGGTAAGACAGGATAAATAACCTTCATATGCCGGGTTACTTGGTATAGATTTCCAAATAACAGTTGACGGAATAAAACCTGATGCATTAATTGGTAATGAACACCCTTTGCTCATTGTAAAATCCGGACCGCCATTTGGTTTAGGGATAGAAGTGATTGTAAAAACGGCTGTAGTAGGTTGGTTTCTACAAAACATTAAAGTATGAGGTCCAACCCCGGAAAGACAAACAAATGATCCTACATTTGCTGATGTACCGCAGCCCATCCAAAAAACATCAGGAATTGCAGGAGCCATATCAAAGCGGATTCCCATTGAACCTGGATTAAGAGTAATGCTGAATTTAATGCATTTTTGCCCATTCGGGAAATTTGAGCAGTATTTATCGGCCCCATTTAAAGGCCCGCATGTAGAAGAATTATAAATAAAAGCAGCACTAGAGCTGGAGGTAAGATCAACGGTGGCGGCATTCGGACATTGAGAGTACGAGTTATAACAAATAAAAAAAAGCGCTATTTGTAAAAATAACTTGCTTCTCATAATTAAACAATTTTTATGCCTTACGCCAAAAATAGGAAAAAAGTTACTAATTACTAACTTTAAGAGTAAAGTTTTATGCTGAGCAAATATTTCACAAAAGACTTTATATCATAAAGTTGCAATGAATAATAATATTCAATCCCATAAGTAAACATATTCTCAAATTGGAGCAAATTTATTGGCAGGCAATAATATAATAGACTTTATATAAGTTAAGGTATTATTGTTTTCTTCTTTGCTTGACTCTAAAATTATGTAACCCACATCCTAATAAAATTAGCTGATCATGATTTTTATAGT
>CAISYK010000692.1 GCA_903889605.1 uncultured Bacteroidota bacterium | reverse complement strand
GGTAAATTCCCCTATCCATAAAAAAGAAAGTCCTTGGCTGTTTATGTTTTTCATCTCTATAGGTTTTATATTGATAAGTTGGATTATCAGTCTGCAGATGATCTATGTCGCCGTTTTGAGGCGATGTGGTTTTGTATGAAAAATCAATTGTGAAATTTCGGTAATCAGCAACAGGTGGAACATTAAAATATCCAGCTTCATCACTTGTAAATTTTTCACCTTTTACATATTCATATTTACGTAAGATATAGTTATATTTTTCATAATATAATTGTGATGAAACACCATTTAAGGGCATGCCTGTTTCACGATGCTGGACATGAAAATCGTAGCTTCCGTCTGCCATCCTGCGGTTTATATAACTAATATTTGATGACCAGATTGGAGAAAATGCCACACCATTATTTTTATAGGAAAATGATTTTTCCGAACCCGCTAAAACCACATAATGCCCAAACGGCAATTCAGGGATTTTTATTTCTGCTGAATGTGATTGATAGTCACCATCATCAGGTAATTCAACTGTCCATTCTTTTATCGGACTAAGTTTTAAATATTGATTAACCAATTCTTCACCATAATAACGCTCTATAGATTTATTGTATTTATCAATATCAATCTTCGCGATGCGCAAATAAACCGTTTTTAAATTTTTATATGTTAAAAGGGCCCGGAATGATTGATTTGGAATGGTTACCTTATCAGTAATAAAATCAACATCCTGCTCTTTTATCTGGGCCTTCAATACAGCACAATTAATTGCACCAAAACTTTGCGGATATTTTTTTATTACCGCCTCACATAATTCAAGTGACTGTTTTTTCAACCATTTGTTTTCTTCTGACTGCAATGGTTGGTATTTACTGCCTTTTTCGAAATACTCTTTCGCTATTTCGTAATTCACTTCTGCTGATGCAGGATTTGCAGTGAAATGTTTTTCTAAATTAAGTAATGCCGTTAAATATAAACTGTCTTTTATTTCAGAAACGGACTTGTTTTTTACAAATGCTAAACGCTTTAAATCAACATCAATTAAAGCCTCATCTCCATGCCCCTCTTTATTCGATAAGGAATTTCCGCCGGAATGAAACTTTATCAGGTCCTGCATGATTTTAAGTGCATAATATTGGGATGACAGGGTATCTTTTGTTTCGATTTTTAGTTCTGCAAAAGCTTCAAAATCGTTAAAATAATTTAAATCCGTTAATTCAAATTTATATGCAGGCCGGGTAATATCCGGCTCCTCATTCATATAAAAATCAACAGCGCGGTGTGCTACGAAATCATACAGTGTTGGACGAAATTTGCGGGTGTCGGGCTGGTTTATTACTAATACCTCATCATAAATATTCAGAGGGGTGCGTTTCAGGCTGTCTTCATTTTCGAGTGATGCCTGGTAATTTTTAATGACCTCCGAAAAAATTGTTTTTAAATCCCATGTGGTGATATCATCATTATCAAAATTTACTGTTGCTGTGCGGTTGTAAAATTTCCAACGGTTGTTTTGATAGTACTGCCAATAGCTTTCAGCAATCATTGATTGTAAAACAGGCTTAACAGGATACGCCGCGCTTTTTGCTTCTTCATTTAATTTATTTAGTGCTTTCACTAAGGAATATTCTTCCATATACTGCTCAAACTTCATCCTGTGAATAATGGCTTTTACAAACTGCGGAGCATTGTTTTCAATTTTTGCTTTATCATAAATGCTGTTAACCACTTCCAATGCAGATTTGTTTAAGCCTTTAGCTGTAAGCGAATCAACCTTATTCCATTCTTTTATGTAACTGCTGCCTTTAGGGAAAATTAATATCATATTGTTTTTGTTTGTTTGATACTTGTTAATTGTAAATGCTGCTGCTGCCAATGAAAATGCAGTCAATGCGATAAGAAACAGTTTTTTGTATTTCATAATTAAAATATTTTTTATTAATAATGCGAATCAAGCGTTGGTTTATGATGCTGTGGGCTGTCATGCTGAGCTTGTCGAAGCATTTGCGATGGCTTCTCCGAGCGTGATTTTGATAGTTCAGGAAGCAGTTCCCACCTCCCTTCTATCAATGCCTTTTTCTTAGCTCTTGACCACCCTTTAATTTTCTTTTCAAATGCAATAGCTGAATTCGGATCAGAAAAAATTTCTGAAAATACAAGCTTTAACGGTCTTCTTATATAAGTATAACAGTTCCTGTTAATTCCTGCAGAATGCTCCTGAAATCTTTTTTCAGCATCATTGCTGACTCCGATATAATAAGAATTATCAGAACATTCCAGAACATAAACATACATTGTTTTCATATCAGTTCTTTGTTTAATGCTCCCCGCACCCTTCGACGAGCTCAGGGTGACCACGCACGATTTAATTTTTTTCAACCCTTGATTCGCATTAATAATACCTGATTACCATCCTTAGACTGCCACTATAAACTGAACCCTGATTCCGCAAAATAGTACCGCAATAAGTACAATAATATGAATCTGCACCTCCTAACCACCCCGAATGGGGAGAAAAAGACTTTAGAAAGAACAATAAACCATCACATTGAAGTTTAAAAGCAACAGGCTACTCCCCTTCGGATAGGCCGGGAGGGGCATCTTATTTCCCCACCTTCACTCTTATACCCTCTGAGTTGCTTGTAAATTCAGGAGCATACATACATTGAATAGAAGTGATACCGTTTGAGAAATTTCCATTATGTGTTACTAATAATGGATATTCAAAAACGTAAGTTCCCTTCGGCAGTCTGTCGAAAAAGAAATTGGTGGCAGCATCACGAGTGCTTTCATAATACCCCAAACCATCCTGGTATTTGTATCTCGAAATAACATTGGTTGGCTCAAAACCTGATGCGCGCATGTCTTTCATCTGAACATATTCCATATCCCTGTCTACACGAAGTTCTATGCGCACTTTAATTTTATCGCCTACCTTCAGCAGGGTTTTGTCTGTGATCGGCTCAATCACAGGACCCGAATCAGTGTTTTTCTGAAGGAACAATTGTTTCTTCAATACCAGAGGTGTTTTTGATGGAGTGATCTTATC
>CAISYK010000691.1 GCA_903889605.1 uncultured Bacteroidota bacterium | reverse complement strand
CTAACATCGGCTAAGCTCTACAGCCGTTCATAGTCAGCCAGAGCATTTGAGCCCGCATTGAAAATAGGTAGTGGCAAAAACCTTTCACAGCGGAAGAAAATTATTTTTTATTTGTTTTTGCCACTTGTAATTTTATAATTTCGTTTACGAAGTCGGCTTCATCATTTAGCTAATCGTTATGCGTAATTATAAGAAAATTTTACGCAGAAAATAAAGTCCTTGAAAGACTGTCTTTCATAAACCAGACAAACATTTTAATAATTTCAAAATTCATCGTTCTTTCGCAACATCACGGTAAGACAGTCTTTCGCGGACTTTTAAAATATATGCCAAGACTTTTCAACTTGTACAGTAACGAACACAAACATTTTTTGAATCTGAAAATATCTTTGACCAATGTTTTAAATCAGTGTGTATTAAGACCTTGACTCATTACAACTGCTAGACACCGCGAGTATCGTGCATTACGACCGAGACTTAAAAATATTATTTTGCCGACCTGTGGGTTTGACCCTTAGGTGACAGAATAGGGAATTGGTAGACCGGCGTGTATTAAGACCTTTGGACAGAACGACCGCTGACAAGCTTGAATACTGTGTGCTAGGACTGAGGCGTTCGGACTGTTGTGTACCTTGACTGAAGCGCAGTACACGCGAGAAAGAAAATTGTACAGCCACCAACATTGGCTAGTTGCAATGCGGGCATTTTAGTACATTTGGGCAGCAGATTTTCTAATAAGCATTTATCCTTGCGGACAAATACTTCTTCGTAAACCCGCAAAGCCAACTAGCCGCCCGTTGGTGGCAATACAAGCGGAAAATTTTACGCAGAAAATAAAGTCCTTGAAAGACTGTCTTTCATCAACCAGACAAACATTTTAATAATTTCAAAATTTATCGTTCTTTCGCAATATCACGGTAAGACAGTCTTTCGCGGACTTTTAAAATATTGGCCGAGAGAAT
The DNA here is from genome assembly GCA_903889605.1 of uncultured Bacteroidota bacterium. Taxonomy (GTDB): domain Bacteria; phylum Bacteroidota; class Bacteroidia; order 2-12-FULL-35-15; family 2-12-FULL-35-15; genus 2-12-FULL-35-15. The sequence continues at coordinate 2,157 of CAISYK010000691.1, read as the reverse complement.
TTTCATCTTGTACAGAAACGGACACAAACATTTTTTGAATGTGAAAAATCTTTGACCAAGGTTTTAAAATAGTGTGTATGTAGACCTAGACTCATTACAACTGCTAGACACCAAGAGTTACGCGCATTACGACCGAGACTTAAAATATTATTTTGCCGACCTTTGGGTTTGACTGTTGAGTGACAGAATAGAGAATTGGTAAACTGGCGTGTATTAAGACCTTGGCGCAGAACGACCACTGACAAGCCTGAATACTGTGTGTTATGACTGAGGCGTTTGGACTGTTGTGAAACTTGACTGAAGCGCAGTACAGCCGAGAAAGAAAATTGTACAGCCACCAACATTGGCTAGTTGCAATGCGGGCTTTTTAGTACATTTGACCAGCAGATTTTAAAATTAGCATTTATCCTTGCGGACAAATACTTCTTCGTAAACCCGCAAAGCCAACTAGCCGCCCGTTACAGGCAAGTTTATTTGAAAAAAAAATCGTAGCCGAAAGACAATTTTATAATATTTAAGAGTGTTAGAACCGCGTGTAATCAGACTTCTGGGTTTTACGAACTTTGGGTAATCGGACTGTTGGGTGTTACAAACCGCGTGTAATCCGACTTCTGGGTTTTACGAACTTTGGGTAAGCGGACTATTGGGTGTTACGAACCGCATGTAATCAGACTTCTGGTTTTACGAACTTGGTGTAATTAGACTGTTGGGTGTTACAAACCTCATGTAATAAGACTTCTGTATTTTACGAACTTTGGGTAACCGGACTGTTTGGTGTTACAAACCCTGTGTAATCAGACTTCTAGGTTTTACGAACTTTGGGTAAGCGGACTGTTTGGTGTTACAAACCCTGTGTAATCAGACTTCTAGGTTTTACGAACTTTGGGTAAGCGGACTGTTGTGTGTTACGAACCGCGTGTAATCAGACTTCTGGGTTTTACGAACTGGGTGTAATTGGACTGTAATATTTGTAATCGGAGAGAAAAGAAAACCTGCCTGTAACATTGGCTATGCGCTATTGCTGGCATTTTAGTACATTTGGTGTGCAGATTTTCAAACAAGCATTTGTCCTTGCGGACAAATACTTCTTCGTAAATCCGCAATGGCGCATAGCCACTCGTTATGGGCAACCTTATAAAAAAATTAGAATATGACAAAACATTACAAATATTCGAAAAGACTACATTGGGCGACACTTTGCTGCTTTTTATTCCCGTTTTTTTATACTGGTTGTGGTGGACCATCAAGTGAAGAGATAGCAGCTAAAGAAAAATATAAACAGGACTCAACAGCAGCCGTGGTGGCGGCAAACGCAGCAAATACTCCGAAAGATACATTAAACAAGACCATGACCGAATCTGCTGACACAACAGCCCAAAATTACTTTTCGCAAGTTGAAACATCAAAAAATCAAACTCAATCTCTTCTCGCAGAGACACCAAAAACTAACATGGCGAAGGAAACTAGAATGTCCTCAGAAAAAATTTCGGATAAATTTACTTTCTTGAAACCTTTTTTAACACCAAAAATAAATACTTACACCGGAATAGCGACTGTTATAGACTCAATTACTTATATCGAATATTTTTCGGTTTTTCTTTCATTTCTAATATTAATTATTTGCTTAGTAATAAAATTTATTGAAATCACTGCGACTAAGACTATTGTACTACTCGACACCTTAGGATTAATTTTTCTCTTTATTTCACAACCATTACCATTTTTGAGTATAGGAGCAGAAATACTTTGGGGTTTTTGGGTTGCTGTGACATTTGTATTTGTTTTAACTATTTACGACTTCTATTCAATAATTCTAAACAAGCGCTTGACGAATGAATTACAAATAAAAGAAAAGGCAGCCCATAACATCACCTAAGTTACATGGCCGTTTATAGTAAGTTTCATCATTTGAGTTCGCAATGAAAATCGGTCGTGGCAAAAACCTTTCACAGCGGTATAAATTTATTTTTTATTTGGTTTTTGCCACTGGTAATTTTTATAATTTCGTTTTACGAAATCGGCCACGTCACTTAGCTTGCCGTTGGCAGCAATAAGTGGGAAAAGAAAAAACAATCACCGGTTCAACATTTTTTTTCGTTCGACACATTCCGAAAAATATTTTTGAACATAGACTTTTTTGCGCAACTTTTTTAGAAT
>CAISYK010000690.1 GCA_903889605.1 uncultured Bacteroidota bacterium | reverse complement strand
ATTTCACCTGTATTTCTTAAACCAAATTCTTTAACTGCACGGTTGAGTGCATTACTGCAAACGACACTTATCATTGCTCCCGGAACACCGTGCCCAGTACAGTCTGCAGCTGCAATAAAAACCTGATCATCAAAATGCTCCAGCCAATAAAAATCTCCAGCTACAATATCCTTAGGTTTATATAAAACAAAACTGCTTGGGAAATAATTTTTTATCATATCCTGCGAAGGCAAAATAGCATTCTGTAAGCGTTTTGCATAATTTATTGAATCTGTTATTTCTTTATTTTTTTCCTCAACCAATCCTTTTTGATGTTCCAATTCCTGAGTACGGTCGCGCACTTTGACTTCTAATATTTTTTTTTCCGATTTTAACTTCCTTTCACGATACTGTATGAAAAAATAAATTGAACTAATACTGAAAATTATCAGCAAGGAATAAAACCAATTGGTTTTCCAAAATGGAGGATGAATAATTACTTTTACAAAACATCCCGTATCATTCCAAAATCCATCATTATTAGTCGCTTTCACACGAAAAACATATTCACCGGGATTGATGTTTGTATAATCGGTTTCATTTTTATTGCCGCAAAAAATCCAACCTTTATCAAACCCTTCCAGCATAAAAGCATATTTATTTTTATCCGGGAATATAAAATTTAATGCAGCAAAAAAAAATGAAATTGAATTTTGATCGTAATCAAGTTCTATGCTTTTTTTTATTACCAAAGAACTGTCCAATATGGTTTCTTTTCCAAATAATTTAAACCCTGTAAGAACGATTTTTGGAGGTGTTATATTTTCAACAATATCTTCAGATGAAAAAGAGTAATATCCTGCACCGCCAAAATATATTTTTTTATCCCAGGATGATTTTAACGCCGCCTTTTGACTTGCGCCTTCAAAAGGAAGCCCATCCTGCGTCGTATAAATTTTAATTCTTCCTTTCGGGTATAATGAATCATTGTTCTTTCCTCCAAGAAATGACGGAGGCGTAAAATATGATGTTCCGGTATTTGTACAAAGCCACATCGAACCATCGCCGTTAAAAATTATCGGACCAATATTATTATCGGCTAAACCGTCATCATCTGTAAAATGCATGAATTTCACTTTTTGTAAATCTCCATTAAGAGATTTCAAATTAACTGCATTTAAGCCGCCGCCCATTGTTCCTGCCCATAAAATCCCTGATGCTGTATCAATTGCTATTTGTGCGGCAGCATTATTACTCAAACTATTTATATCATTATTCTTATATACAAACCGTGTAAATCTTTTTGTTTCCGGATCAAATGAATTTACTCCTCCTCCTATTGTTCCTAACCATAACAGCTTATTCCATTTATCCCATTCCATATCCATAATCCTATTATCAATTAATGTTTTAGGATCACTGCCGCTTTTTCCATGCCTGTACACTTTATATTTTTCAGTATGGGTATCAAATTCAATTAATCCGCCCCCAAGGGTGCCAAGCCATAAAACCCCATTTTCTCCTTTTATAATATTTGCTTGTCGGTGTATTCTTGATATTTCCGGCTTATCTTTTTCTTCATCCTCCCTGAAATAACGTTTTATTATTTTCCATTTATGCGTATCAAATTTTATAAGGCCATTATCTGTACCGATCCACATTATATCATTTTCTCCTTCCGAAAAATCATTTACAAGCCCCTCATCAAGCTCTGTATCTTTATTGCCGCCTCTTTTAATATGTCTTACTGCCCCAGTTTTTCTATCAACCACAGTAACACCAGCGCCGTAATATCCAATCCATAAATTATTATTTTTACTTTCAAAAAGTGCAAAAACATCATTTGATAAAATTGGACTATCTCCTTTTTCTTTATAAGTAAACAATTTAGTTTTCACGGGCATAGGGTATATTACTTCTAAAGAAGCATGTTTACCAATTACCCATATATT
>CAISYK010000689.1 GCA_903889605.1 uncultured Bacteroidota bacterium | reverse complement strand
TATTTCACATGACGAAATCATTAAAAAAATAAATTATCTTCAGCAGCATAAACTCCTCACTTATGCCCCGCAAACTGATATGGCCCAGCTTACATTTGAACAAGAGCGTATTGATGTTAAAAATTTAACTATCTCAAAAGAAAATCTTGATTTACTAAAAAAAAGAGCCCATGAACGAATGGAAGCGGTAATAAATTATGCTTCAACCAATCAAAAATGCCGCAGCCAAATTTTACTCGCTTACTTTGGAGAAACTAATACATCCCGCTGTAATCAATGTGATGTTTGTTTAGAAGAAAATAAAAAGACACTGCATTTAGATGAATTTGAAAATATCAGCCGGCAAATAAAAGAATTGCTGGCGATTCATCCAATGCCGCTAATAAACCTTATAAATGCAGTTACTGAAGGTAATGAAGAAAAAAGAATCCGCACCGTTCAGTGGCTGCTTGATAATAACCAGTTGAAATATGATGATGAAAATATTGTTTTAGTCAAGCCTTAATTCGAACAATACTATTATTCACTGCCGTTCCAAACCGAGAAATTTTCATAATGCCCCCGAAATAAGTTTTGCAGGGCTCCTTTTACATGAATAGCTGTATTTATTTTTTTTAACATCAAATCACAATCGGCAGTAAGCCATTTTTTTATCCTTTTTAGTTGTCCTGTTTCTTCGGGTTTCATTTTTTTAATATCATTAATTGCTTCATTCAAATGGTCTTTAATAATAATACTATCATGCCATTTCCCAAGCAAATCCTGAAAAGCATCTGCCAATTTCAAGAGCTCACCTGGTTCCGGCAAATTAAGACTTTTCCAATCATGGTAATATTCTTTTATAAGTTTACGCAGTTCATGAACTTGCTCTAATTTTAAATCCTTTTCATTGAAGAGCATCTCAATTTTACTCCTCTTTTTATTCAAAAAACTTATTGTGTCTTTTTCATTTACCTTTAAAATGAAAGGAAGCACTGCTTTATTATACTTTTTGAGTTCAGAAGTTAATTTATTATTTACCATCGAAAAAAAAACTTTTTTTTCTTTCTTCCTCATTCTTTTCAAGTTTTTCATGTAACTTTTTAGACCTTGGTATACGGCATAATTTTTCAATGCAGCTTCTTCAAGTTGTAATTCCCTGACCTTTCCTGCCTGTTTAAATACCGATTTAATGGTTTTGAAATGTTTTTTCCTTTTAAAATCTTTTGCACAAAAATTTAAAAGTTTTAAGAGAGCATTTATTTTTTTTATTTCAACACGAAGCTGATGAAAATTCTCGACAGTAAATTTCTTAACTGGCTTTTTCAACAACGAATCTAAAGCAACGGTTCGCTTAATGAAATCTCTTTTAAGTGCAGTTTTTATATTCATATTAAAAAATGAAAAAATGAAAGAATGAAAAACAAATAATTCATTACTATAAAGTCGTGTATTGACAGATTACCCCAAAACATTGGCCTTGCCTTCACGGAATATAAAATTACTGAAGTATAGTTTGTTTAATAAAAACTCATATAAGGCACGTCATTGCGAGGACTTTTTGCCAGAAGCAATCTCATATACTTGGGTGAGATTGCTTCAATCGTACCTCCTTCGCAATGACGTACTTAATTTAATCCTGACTCTATGGAAAGACTCTAAGTATGTGCCAGAATATTTGGATTAAAAACATTCCGGCATGTTTTTTTAATAAAGTAAAAAGCAGATAAAAATGATAATAAAAAAAAGGCGGCCCGAATGGATTGGGCTTAGTCAGAAGTGGTGCTTTACTTTTCAATCTTTTGCAAAAACCAAAAGATTTCCGCTTCAATCCACAGCTCATATCGTCTGCTCTTTAAAATATCTGCCGGCTTTTCAAAATCAATTTTTAGGTCATTTATCAGAATTCCCAACTCTTCAACTCTTATTCGTAAATTTGCAGAATAATTAAAACAAACATTCTTATTATTCGCATTATATGATCAAAATAATATTAACTAGTGGTAAAGACCATAGTTTAAAAAGGTTCCATCCCTGGGTATTTTCGGGAGCAATAAAAAAGATAAGCGGTGATGTTAAAGAAGGAGATGTTGTGGAGGTTTACTCTGCGCAGAACGAATTTCTTGGAATGGGACATTTTCAAATTGGTTCTATCGCAGTGCGGATGTTTTCATTTACTCAGGTTACTCCCGATTATAATTTCTGGAAAAGTAAAATACAAGCAGCGTATAACTTTAGGACACAATTGAATTTGACTGATAATCCTGGGACCAATTGTTATCGTTTATTTTTTGCTGAAGGTGACGGCCTGCCTGGATTTATTATTGATTTTTATAATGGTACAGCTGTGTTTCAGTCATATTCAATTGGAATGCATTTAATAAAAGATCAATTTGTAAAAGCTCTGCAGGAAATAATGGGAGATAAACTTACCGCAGTATTTGATAAAAGTGAGGAAACCATGCCCAAACAAGCTCAGGTAAAAGCAACAAATGGTTATCTGTATAAAAAAGATGAGTCATTGCCGATTAATACAATTGCCTTTGAAAACAATAATAAATTTTATGTTGATTGGGAAGGCGGACAAAAAACAGGATTCTTTTTGGATCAGCGCGAAAACCGTGAACT
>CAISYK010000688.1 GCA_903889605.1 uncultured Bacteroidota bacterium | reverse complement strand
GCATATAAATCCACAGTTTTATTAAATTCCTCTATAGTCATGTAATTTAAGGCGTTTAATTTAATAATGCTTCAATATGATTTGGATATACGACGGACAGCCTTATCATAAAGTTACAACAGGATAAAAGATATTTGAGAATATTCTTAAAAAAAATAAATATTTGAAAAATCATTGTAACAAATTAACTTTCCCAACCGTCCAAATAAAAAAACAGGTAATATAAAAAATAAAAAACATCATTATAAAAAACCCAAAAATCAAAATGTGATGTGTCAAAAAAACTGAAAAATATATTAAAAAATAAAATTGTAACAAATTCACTAATCCAATCGTCTTAAATAAAAAAAACATAAAACAATTTAAATAATTAACATAAAACTTTTGACGCAAATCAATAAGTTTAATTCAACAAAAAGTAAAAACTTTAAAAACAAAATTATGAAAACTAAAAATATAAAAACAAAAATAATTGGATTTGCTTTATTAGCAAGCGTCTTGGCATTAAGCAGCAAGGCTCAGCAATCCAGAAACGTTGGTGATTTCAACGGTATAAAAGCAGGTGATACATTTACCATTATTATTTCGCAAAGCGAGGCAAATACAGTACAGGTTGATGTTGATGAAAAAGTTCTGCCCCAAATCAAAACCGAAGTAAAAGATGGCATCTTGTCTATAACGGCAGATGAAAATATTAAAAGTGAAAAACCTCAAATAATCAATATTGGGGTAAAATCTCTAAATAGTTTGGAAATTACCGGTGCAGCTGAAGTAAAATCCAGTAATAAATTAACATGCGACAAATTGACAATAGAATCAAGCGGAGCTGGGAAGATATATTTGGATATAAAAGCAAACGAGGTTAAAACTAAAATTACCGGAGCTGGCAATGTTGCACTTGTTGGTACTTCCCAAATATTGGATGTTAGTTTGTCAGGAGCCGGCGATTTAAAAGCTTCAAATATGGAAGCAGAAACAGTAAAAGTTAAAGTATCGGGAGCCGGTGATGCAAAAGTAAATGTTAAACAAAATTTAGATGCCGATGTTTCTGGCGCTGGATCTATTATTTACAAGGGAAACCCAATAGATAGAAATATTAATATAACCGGTGCAGGCTCTGTTCGCGAAAGCAAAAGCGGAAATGGGGAAGAAACAGCTGGTGATACAACTAAGCTGAAACTTGGGAAAAAGAAATTTGTAATTATTGGTGATGGTAAAGATGATGATGACAATAAAATAGTGAGTAAAAAAGATTCTTTAAGGAATTATAATGAAGGTTTTAAACATTGGACTGGTTTTGAAATTGGAGTAAATGGTTTGCTGGATTATAAAAACAGTTTGGATCCGCCGACAGGAGCTGACTTTTTAGAATTAAACTACTCGAAATGCATACAATTTGGACTGAATCTTTTTGAAAAGGATTTTCATATCTATAAAAATTATGTAAATCTTACAACAGGATTTGGTTTTGATTTTAATCACTACGCGTTAAAAAACAGCGTAACATTAAATTCAGATGCCTTATACCTTGATGCTTCTGAAAATGATGTAAAATATAACAAAAACACATTGTACGTAAGTTATATTAAAATACCTTTAATGCTGGAGTTTAACATGGGAAAAAAAGCTGACAATAATTTTCATGTCTCCGTTGGAGGGGAATTTGAATACCGAATACATTCAGTTTCAAAACAAAAATATGACTTAAATGATAAGCATTATAAAATGAAACAACGTGATGATTATAATCTTGCTCCATTTCTTTATTCTGCTACTGCGCGCATTGGGTATAATAATGTAACAGTATTCGCAAACTATAGTTTAAATCGTTTGTTCAAAAAAGACCAAGGACCGCAGGTCTATCCTTTTACAGCAGGTGTAAACTTTAATTTTTAAATTTGAATTTGTTGGTAAAAAAAACTGCCCATAAAATTAAATATGGGCAGTTTTTTTAGGTATTCTTGGTAAAAAAAAATAAATCAATATCGAGCAATTACTGGGATATTGCTTTTAATTTCTCTTTGATGAGAACTTTAGTTTGTCTGGGACTGAATCAAACAAATTTAAAAACTTCCTCAACAAATCAAAATACAATGTAATACATAAAAATAGCGATAAGCTCCAAATAACAATAATATTAACCCAATAGGTGCTGTATAATTTTCCAAATATATTTTTTGAAGGCGCAAAAAAATGTGCACGTATAAAATGGTCTTTAGAACCATCTCTAAAAATAGGATCAGCAGTAGCGATCAATTTACCCTCCCCTTCTATAATTTCATCTAAATCCGAACCTGCATTTTTTACTAGATCTTCAAGTTTTGAATTTTGGTAATTGTTTAATAATATACGGTACTGAATTTTCCCTATGCTGTTTTCCTGAAATCCGCTCATCCAATTATCCTTGCTTTTAACAGCTCTATCATATCGTTCAGAATAATAATTTTTCACTTTTGTCAAATATTCTTTTAGCTCAATAATTGATTTTTCGTCAAAACTTTTCACACAAATTTTATTTAAAGAAGGAAAATTTATTTCCGGAACATCTTTCATTTCTTTCATTACTTCGTGTTTAATAACTTCCAGATTTGCAATTACCTCTTCCTCCGCCAGTTTATCATTAGCATTGGCAGAAGGGGAGAAGCCCGGGGTATGCTTTTTAAGAGCATCAGCAATTTCATTCATTTTCGAAAACCAATATACTTTTTTAAAACCTGCATTACTTATTTCTTTTTCATAATTATAAATCTGCTTTTCATAATTATTATTCACAAACTGATTAACAGCTAAAGCCTCAAAAGCCCAGCGCGAAGCCATTATCTCACCAGAAAACGGCACAACCGACAAGCTGGATATTTTGGGATTCAATTCTTCAAACTTCACAATTACCCCGCTTAATAATATCTGAGGAATCAAAAGAAAAGGTATCAAAATATAAATGGTTACCGCCGAATTAAAAGCAGAAGAAATATTCAGGCCTAACATATTTGCAAAACAAGATGCCGTAAACAATACCATCCAATAATCAAAGTACATTCCTTTGATTTCTAAAATATAATTGCCTATTAAAACGAATGTAATGGTTTGTACTGCGGAAATAAAAAACAGAATAAGTATTTTGGAAGTTAAATAACTCCCTTTGCTCAAATTCAAAAATGATTCCCTTTTCAAAATTTTCCTGTCTCTTATAATTTCTTCTGCACTTACTGTAAGACCAATGAATAAAGAAACTATCACGCACATAAAAATATATGCAGGCATATTTTTATTGTCAGAAAAAATATAATCGTGATTGCTCTTATAATATTTTATCAGGGTGGCCAAAATTAAAGCAAGCAGCGGCGCTTCTAATAGATTAATAAAAAGATACTGCGTATTTGATAACTTCGACAATATATCGCGGGTAGTAAATACTTTGAATTGGTTTAAAAAGTTAGGTTTTTTAAATGTATTTTTTATAGGCTGTTTCGAATTATCTTTTGAAATGCCTGAATCGG
>CAISYK010000687.1 GCA_903889605.1 uncultured Bacteroidota bacterium | reverse complement strand
CAGTATTACAATTCAACCATTTGTATACTGCGCCTGCTTGATTAGCTGTAATGCTCACTCCGCTTACTGCAGTTGTCATATCTGGAGAAGAAGATACTGTTATTGTTTGACTTGATGATGCTGTATTTCCGCTCCCATCGGCGACTGTCCAAATTACTGTAGTTGTCCCTAAAGGATATGCTGCCGGTGCATTATTGTTTACGTTTGCTACAGAACAATTATCAGCTGTGTTTGGTGTTCCTAAAGTTATTGCGGCTGCATTACATGATGTCACATCTGCAGGTGCTGTGATTGTTGGTTTAACAGTATCGCTTACAATTACAGTTTGTGAAGCAGTTTTTGTATTTCCGCTTCCATCGGTTACTGTCCATGTTACGGTGGTATTTCCTAATTGGAATACTGCCGGTGCATCATTAGTAACACTAACTACTGAACAATTATCTGCTGTTGCTGCTGTTCCAATATTTACGCCTGATGCTGTACATCCTGTATTTGTATTTACAGTTACTGATGCAGGTGCATTGATTGTTGGGTTAACATTGTCGGCTACTGTTACTGTCTGAACTGCCGTTGCTGTGTTGCCGCTTCCATCGGTTACTGTCCATATTACGTTGGTATTTCCTAAGGAATAAGTAGTTGATGGATGGTCATTTGTTATATTTGCGACTGTGCAGTTATCCTCTGCTTCCGGCGTTCCTAAACCTACTCCTGCTGCCGTACATCCTGTATTTGTATTTAAAATTATGTCTGCAGGTGCTGTGATTGAAGGGTTAATATCATCGGTTACTGTAACAGTCTGTGCGGCAACGGAAGTATTTCCGCTTCCATCGGTTACTGTCCAAGTCACGGTTGTATTTCCTAATGGATATGCAGTTGATGGATGATCATTAGTTAAACTAGCTACTGCAGCATTATCTGATGTTGCTGCAGTTCCTATATTCACGCCAATTGCTGTACATCCTGAGTTTGTGTTTACAGTTACTGCTGCTGGTGCAGTAATTACCGGGTTAATATTATCGGTTACTGTTACCGTTTGAGTTGCTGCAGCCGTATTACCGCTTCCGTCTGCTGCTGTCCACGTTACTGTTGTGTTTCCTATTGGGAATGCGGATGGTGCATCATTAGTTATACTTGCTACTGTACAATTATCTGCTGTTATTGCTGTTCCTAAATTTACTCCCGTTGCTGTATTTCCTGTATTTGTATTTACAGTTATATCTCCCGGCGATGTGATTACCGGGTTAACATTATCGGTTACTGTTACTGTCTGTACTGCAGCTGCAGTGTTTCCGCTTCCGTCTGTTACTGTCCACGTTACGGTAGTGTTTCCTATTGGGAATGCTTCTGGTGCATCATTTACTACACTTGCTATGGTACAATTATCTGCAGTTTCCGGAGTTCCTAAGGAAACTTCTGCAGCTGTACATCCGGTGTTTGTATTTACAGTTATTGCTGCTGGTGCAGTGATTGACGGATTGATATTATCCGATATTGTTATGGTAAATGAACAATTTGGTGTTCCGCACGAGTTAGCGGCTGTAAGTGTTACCGTTGTTATTCCATTATTAAATGCTGCACCGCTGCCTGTGCCTGTCCCGCTGCCTGCGGTTGCTCCGCTGAAACTATAAGTAACTGCAGGTGCAGGATAACCTATAACTGCCGGGGCTCCGTAAGTTACAACAGCTGAACATAATCCTAATGCTGTATTTGCAGTTAGGTCACTGCTGCTGGTAATGGCAGGTGTTATATTTACCGCAGCTGTTGCATCAAACCTTGCAGTGCTTTCACCGCCGCAGCTGTTAATAGTTTGGCTTGCATAGTAATGGCTGTTATTTACTAATGCTGTGTTTGAAGGCAATGCTGTTCCGCCATCTGCAGCAATGTACCATTTAATTGGGCTTCCTCCTGCTGCTGTTAAATCAGCAACTGTAGGCGACGCACCTGAACAAAAAGACTGTGCAGCTGTGCCTGTTGGAGCACCTGGTGTATTTAATAATAATATTGATACATTGTTTGAAGCATTATTAGCCACTGCCAAATCCGGTTTACCGTCTCCGTTAAAATCAGCACTGGTAATTGAAGCAGGTAAATTGCCAGCGGAAAAGTTAGAAGCTGCGCCAAAGCTGCCGCTGCCTGTGCCCAATAATAACGATACATTGCCTGAACCCCAATTAGCAGCTGCAATATCGGCTTTCCCGTCCCCATTAAAGTCTGCAATTGTAACTGAAACAGGGTTAGCACCCGCAGCATAGTTGACAGCAGCAGCAAAACTGCCGGCACCTGTTCCCAATAATACAGATACATTGGCTGAATATGCATTAGCAATAGTTAAATCAGGTTTGCCGTCCCTGTTTAAATCCGTGATAGTAATAGAACAAGGGTTAGTCCCGGCGGCAAAGTTGGAAGCTGCGCCAAAGGTGCCGCCGCCTGTATTCAACAATATTGATACATTGTTTGAGCTCCAGTTCGTGACTGCCAGATCGGCTTTGCCATCTCTGTTAAAATCAGCACTTGTAACGGAATAAGGGTTAGTGCCCACGGCAAAATTGGCAGCTGCGCCAAAACTGCCGTTACCGCTGCCCAATAATATTGACATCGTGTTCGAATTATAATTTGTTACCGCCAAATCAAGTTTGTCATCTCCATTAAAATCAGCACTTGTAACGGAATAAGGATTAGTACCCACAGCAAAGTTGGCCGCAGCGCCAAAACTGCCGCTGCCTGTGCCCAATAATATTGAAACATTGTTTGAACCGGCATTAGCCACCGCCAAATCAGCTATGCCGTCCCTGTTAAAATCGGCACTTATAACTGAATATGGGGTAATGCCTGTAGAAAAATTTACAGCGGCTCCAAAACTGCCGTTACCGGTACCTAAAAATACTGCTACATCGTTTGAGGATTGATTAGCCACCGCCAGGTCAACTTTACCGTCACCATTAAAATCGGCTTTTGTAACTGAACGCGGGGAGGTGCCGGCCGCAAAATTGACAGCCGAGCCAAAGCTACCGGTGCAAAATGCGGAACAATTTATTAATACTGATTCATAGTTTGAGGATTTATTCCCGACTGCCAAATCGGCTTTACCATCCCCATTAAAATCAGCACTCATAACTGAAACGGGGTCAATGCCTGCAGCGAAGCTGCCTGCTGCTCCAAAGCTGCCAGTGCCGTTGCCCAATAATATATATGCGGCGCCGTTGGAAGCATATTGCTGAACTGCTGCTGCCAAATCAATTTTCCCATCTCCGTTAAAATCAGTGCTGGTAATTGAATATGGATTACTGCTGCTGCCTGCAACTGCAAAACGGGTTTCAGTACCAAAGCTTCCGCTCCCGTTACCCAATAATACTGATACGTCCCTCGATTGAAGGTTAGTAGTTGCTAAATCAAGTTTGCCGTCCCCGTTAAAATCAGCGCATGTAATTGAATTCGGAACGGAACCAACAAAAAAGCTTGTAAAGGCACCAAATGTACCTGTACCGGTGCCCAATAATACCGATACCTGATTAAAAACATAATCCGCAGTTGCCAAATCTGCTATCCCGTCACCGTTTAAATCTGCACAAATAATTGAATAAGGCTGCCCCACTGAGGCAAAGCTGACAGGAGCGCCAAAGGCACTCAGGCTGGGGCCCCAGAAGCTTCCGGCTCGGCGGCCTCCTCCTACGCCCAAAAACACAAACACATTGACTGAGCTTACATCACCAATTGCCATATCGGGAATGCCGTCCCTGTTAAAATCTGCAGTTACAATTGAACGAAAATCAGGATTTGTACCAGCCGCAAATGTTGAATAATCCGGAAAGCCGCCGGCGCCATCACCCCATATTATCATTGCATTGGCATGAGGACTGCCGACTACAGCTAAATCTATATTACCATCCCCGTCAAAATCAGCATTTGTAATAAAATCAGCACCACCATCCGGCTCAAAGTCCAGATTTACAGGAGACCCAAAATTTCCATTACCGAGGCCAAATAATACCATTATTCCGCCATCAGCCACTGCCAAATCTGGTATGCTGTCTCCGTTAAAATCAGCACTTGTAGCTGAACCAGCAGGTTTTGGATAATATGGTGCATAGTTAACAGCCGTATTAAAACATACCTGTGCGTTCGTATTTAAACAAATGATAATACTCAAAAAAACAACTAATTTTTTCATGTGTTTTGGCTTGGGTCAATTTTTCATTGTTCGTCCAACTTTTCTGTTCCGAATAGTCAATAAATTAGAGCCTGTCTTCAAATTTTCTTTTTGTATTGCTGAACTTTGTTTGTTAATAAACCATGAAGGTTCTAACCCATAAATTTTGTCTGAATAATAAATTGAAATTGAATAATGCAGCTGGTGACAGGATTAAGGTTTACATTGATATTAAACCTGCAATCCGCCTCTTCTTGGGCATGAAGCCTCTTTAGTTTTTTTACACAGGAAAGACAATTAAGGAGTAAAGATTTCTACAGTAGAAAGAGCGCTGGCTCCGCTTGAGCCAGCGATTACATAAATTTTCCCATTTACCGACGCGCATGTCAAATGATACCTTGCTGCGGGCATAGAAACTTTTGTAATCCATTTTTAAATCCTTTATTCATTTAGAAACTCGTTTTTTATATTAAATACTTTTTGAGGCAGTGCTTTTTTTGCCCCGCAAATGTAAAGCATTTTATATTATTACACAATAAAAACAAGGGGTTCGGGCAACTTAAATATCTGCTCAGAAAGTTCCGAAAAAACCAGCAGATGAATATTTTTAAAAATGATAGCGTTACATCTCCGGCATAATTTTTAATAAATCTATTTCGTCGGCCTTTCCATCGCTTTCTTTTTTAATTCTGAAGGCATTTTTTCAATAGCATATCTTAACGCAGTCCGGGGCATGATATCTTTATTCTTAATTAGGTAATCAAAAATTTCTTTTTGGTGTGATTGGCTGGCAGATTTCAGCATCCAGCCATATCCTTTTTGGACCAAATCATCTTTATCCAAAAGAAGGATATCTGCAATATCCAATATTTCCTTTAAAAATTTACCATGTATGGCAGGCCAAATCAGGGAAACTGCAGAAGCGCGCCTCATCCATCGGTTTTTTGATTTCGCCCATTTTTTCAATTTTGGTACAAACTCAGGATACATTTCCAAAAACTCTCCAACAGGGTGATTACATAATGTGTCGCAGCAGGCCCAATTACTTATATATTTTTCTATCCACTTTTCAAACAAATCAAAATCAGAAGGTTCATATTGTTTATGGACAAAATAGGCCCAGCGACATGCGACCATAGTCTCTTCGAAGTATCCTGATTTCATTAACTGCTCACATAAATCAAAAATTTCTTTTTTTGTTTTGCCCTTAAGAGATTTAAAGTATTTTTTACTGATTTGGTGAACAAGTGCTGCTTTTACCCCATAAAGCTTGAGTTCTTCTTTAAAAAACCTCCTGCTTGATAATACGGCCTTTTCATCCATGTTATCCTTAAGTTCCTTGCGGATATTTTCAATTATCTGGTTCATATTTTTGCTCATTTAAATAAATACTTTTCTTGATTGACTATTCTTGCTGCAGCCGACGCCCACTAAATGTGTGAGTGTATTTTTTCCTTTTTTGCAAGTTCAGTCACACGTATAATAAATTCAGTTTTAGCAGTCGTATAAGCTTCTCTGTCATTTTTATATTTTGAAGCAAGTTGGTATTTTAATTTCTCATATTCCTTTGCGGTTTCAGTATGCTGTTTTAAATAATCTCTGAAATATATGGCGTCCCATAAAGTGTGGTCTTTGGGTACAATATGTATATGGTATGTTTGGCCTTTAGTTCCTGATGATGTATAACCCTTTACAAACATCATGTATGGCGGACCAAAATCTGTACGCCAAATAAAATGGTATTTAATATTCTTCATTTTTTCTATAATCAAATCTTTCAAATCCGGAGTTGATTTGATTTCTACTAAAATATCAATTGTCGGTTTAGCAGACAGGCCTGTAACTGCGGTGCTTCCAAAATGTTCTACTTTCAATGCTGTTTGCTTTCCCAATGCATCAATGATAATTTTTTTTTCTTTATCAAACAGTTCAGCCCACTTGGCATTAGGCGGAACAATTTCAATAGGAAAAAGCCTTCCTAATTCTTCTTTTGTCAAGCTGTCTAAATTTTGTTTATCCGTCTGCATATTTTTTTAAATAAGGTCGTCGCTGATAGGTGAATCATTTAATTATTGCGAGCATCGCTTTTATCTTTTGCGAAATTTCTTCAGTATAATATGTTGATGCGCAGATATGGCATTTTTTTACTTCATAAAATTCTTTCGGGGAATTCGCTTTCTCAAATATTTTTTTGCCCATATAAAAAGGTACTACCTGGTCTTCCGTACTGTGAATCACTAATAACGGTTTATGAAAACTTTGTATTGATTTAACTGCACTATAACCTTGTTTTACTAAAATACGCCCTAAAAATGGAATCTCATAGGAAGCGATGTCTTTATGTGATGAAAAAGCGCCTTCAATAACTAAACCGTCTATCTGACTTTGCCGTTTTGCGACCACGACTGCGGCCAAATGTCCTCCCAGAGACTGCCCATAAATAACTAATTTAGTATCTTTTATCTCCGGTCTGGTTTTTATATAATCAAGAGCAGAAAGAGCATCTGTCAAAACATTTTTTCTGGTGGCTTTCCCTTCCGAAAAACCGAACCCGCTGTAGTCAAACATAAAAATCTGGAAACCTTTATTTAATAATGGAGCTATTGCGTTATACTGGCTTAATAAAAATCCGGCGTTGCCGTGAAAATGCAGTAAAGTAATTGCAGCTGTTGTGTTTTTAGGTTTTAAAAACCAGCCATTGAGCATGTTTCCATCAGCACTTTTAAATATTACACTTTCAATAGTAAAGCCCATGTCAATGGTGTCCTTTCCGTTTCTGGTAAATACAGGCTGATGATTTTCACCAGAAAAAAACACAACAACTGAGTCGGAGGCAGTTCTAAATGCTAATCTTTTTGTTGATGCCCCCATTTTAGTCTGCTGGAGGAACACCTTGTTGAAACTGCAGGCTGTCAGGAAAAGTGATAGAGCCGAGAATGCAATCAGCCCAAGTTTTTTATGTTTCATAGTCATTGTTGTATCAATCTGAATTCGATAAATAAATGCAAAAATAATTTAGCTAAAACTGATTTCTTTGGGCTGCCTTTTTTAACCTCACCCCGTCCTTCGGACACCGCTCTCCAATTGGAGAGGGTAAGAGGGGGATGCAGAAAGGGCAAAAGGATTTTTGCGGAATTTATTCTGAGCCTGTCGAAGGGATCCCAAACGCAGCATTAATAGTGAAAGGGACATGATCACTGTTATTTGGGCTTCAGAAATATTTCCGCAATCATGCATCTTGCGCTGCCTCCGCCTATAGTTTCAATTGTATTTATAGAAACGGGCACGAGCTCACAAAATTTCTCAATCTCAGTTTTTTGCTTTGATTCCAAGATATCAAATGCTGTTTGTGATAATACCAAAATGTTTTTATTCTGATTTGTATTAAGTTCAAGCATATTTCCTGCAAAGCTGTTCATTTGTTCAAACGAGATCTCAATAATCTGATGTCCTGAATTAATAAGCGAATGAGAAACAAACTCTTTTTCCATTTTGTCTGAAATGCTGTCCAAGCAAACTACAGCAAACTTATTACCTATGCACATCATTACATTAGTATGATAAATTTCTTTTCCGAACTTATCATCAGCTCTAAAAAAAACAGGTTTGTAATTCAGCAAACTGCAAACAGTTATAAAAAGCTCTTTATCTGTCCTTGCAGACAAACATGCATAAGCAACTTTGCTGTTATGGTCAAACACTATACTCCCTGTGCCTTCTAAAAACTTGCTATCTTTTTCATAAACAGAAAGATCAGTAATACTAGTTATTTCAAATTTTATTCTTAGGGCATCAATAATGTCCTGACGGCGTTCGCATCGCCTGTTGCGGGCATACATCGGATAAAGAATAACATTCCCGTCAGGATGGAATGTTATCCAATTATTCGGGAAAATGGCATCGGGCTTTTGAGGAAATTCTGTATCGTCAAAAATGAAAACATTTACTCCTTTATTTTTAAGCGTTTCGGCAAACCTTTCAAATTCAGTGAGAGCGAACTTTTTTACAACATCATCGCTTTCATTGGGCTTAATTTGAAATGCATTGGATGCCGCAGTTTCAGTGTTAAAAACAAAGCATGAAGGCCTTATAAGTAATATGTTGTTTGTTGTCTGCATGGCAGAAATGCGGTTTCCCCTTGTTTTGTTTGTTGTTTTGCCGTAATCCCAGGCAAATATTGTTGAATATTACTTCTGCGAAAGGTCCGCTATTACTGAACTATTATTTTTTTCAGTGTTTCTATTTGTCCAATTTTCACAAAATATACTCCTGGTTTTAAATTTAAATCCCGGCAATAAAAAGTGTTTGATCCTGATGGTCTTTTTTCATGCAAAATGTCTGCAGCCTTTTGTCCCAATAAATCGTAAACAACAATATCAAAATTGTTTGACTCTGTCTGATTCCATTTAATTGTGAAGCTTCCGTTATTTATTGTTGGATAAACTTCAAATTTATTTTCTGTAACTTCATTAACATCCGTTATCACACATGGAGCAAGCACGCCCCCTAAGTCGGTGAAATTCTGGGAAAAAGATTGGGAAAAAATATTTGCAGTTACCGCATCATGGAAAATTAAAGCATTTTCATCATTTTGTGTTTCTGCCGGTGTTGACCAATTAAATGAACCGGTAATTACTGTTGGATCGGACGACAGATTGCATGGGTCAACAATCAGGATTTTATTATGGTAAACTGAAGTAAACTGGGAATAGACTTTAAAGTTTGTACCAAGCGAAGAACTTAGTGCAGAATTGGGCGAGTAAAACTGGCTGCTTTGATCTATTATCCCCGCAGTATAAACGCCGTTATTTTTTTTATTGATAATGGAATCTGCATAACTATCCGCCGAAAAAGTCAGCATTCCAAAATACAGGTCTGTATTGGCTGTGCTTATTATATTAAGGATATGCGAGTTAACACTATCGGCAGGACTGAAATAAAGTTCAACAGTTTTACCCCCGATTGTGAATGTGTGGGTTGTTAATGGATCGGTCTTATACGGACCAAATTTAGAATTTAATGTGTTCGGAATAGTCCCTGCATCGCCCCACATCTCATTAAACTCAAGAAGGTATGCAAGTGCAAGATTTTTATCCTGTATAATTACCGTATTATTAACATTTGAGTTAAAATGCGTTTTTGTCCAATTTGTTGAACCAGTCCAAACAAGGGGGTCATTAAGGTTGGACGAGTTTGCGTCCGCGACCATAAATTTGTTATGCATAATCCCATAGGCACTTGTTGTCGGGCTTCCTAAAGTATGGATACTGGTATTTAATGCACTCATCCCTGAATTGCTTTGGCTGCCGTCAAATATCCATCTTACTATTACTCCCCTTGCGGATGCATTATTAACAGCTGCGGCTATATCTGCCATACCAGAAGACTGCTGATAATTATATACAGCAATATCCAAAGTGTATTTTGCCCTGTTAATGTATTGAACCAAAGTATCATCCATGCTGTTGTTTAAGCATACTGCATTGATGCCTGATGAAATTGAAGTGTTTACAGGATTGGTAAAATATATTTTCATTTTCCCGTTTAACTGGGCTTGTGAAAAATGAAAGCAGAAAATAAAAATTGCAGAAATTATTAGTGTCCTTTTCATGAGGATTTGAGTTTTAATACAAATTTATTTTCAAATTAACATGGATGAAGCGATGGCTCAATGCGGATATACTTGCAATAAACCATAACTAAACTTGTAATTCCACTCAAATGTAAATGAAGTAAATGTTATATGCAAAAGATTTTAATACCGCAGAAAAAAATATTTCAAGTTTGCGGCAGAATCTTTTTAGAAGTGTTCTGAAAATATTTTTTTTACCGCAAAGGCGCAGAGACGCAAGGGGTAGGTACTTAATTAATTTATAGTTTGCCGTTATGCGGCATCATTTTTTTATGACTGCGATTAAACTTATTTACTCCATTCAACAATACTCTTTTCCATACCAGGAATCCAATGCATATATGGAGTTTTGGGGTCGGCCTTTATCAATTCAATTGCTTGCCGTTGAAATTTCACGGCCTCTTGCTTTTTCCCGTGCTGCGACAAATATGAAGCGAACGCATAAAGCCATCCACCAGGATCAGGTGATAGGTCACAGCATTTTTTTATCCACTCATCCGCTTTTGCAAGCATTAAGGTATCTTTTAGGCCCAAATAAAACACACGGACAGACCGGCTCATTTGTTCATTATCTGAATATTTTTCAATGTATGGTATTGCGGCCTTTGCATAATTTTCATAATCCTTATTCTTTTCATAAAAGGACATATCCGATCTTAGTATTATTTCTTCGGAACGCAAAAATCCGGATTTTTTTATTTCCTCTCTCAGCTGAAAATATTTGGCGCTGTCTGCTTCATTTGAAAGTATTGAATATCCGCAGGCGTGACTATAAACATCAAAAATTTTATTGTTTACTGAATCGGCGGTATATTTTTCCGCGTAATCAGCCTCATGTTTAACCATATAATTGAATACTTTCGATTGGGGATCCTTTAAATGAGTATAAATAATATTCCAATTTGAACGGCTTGCCCAATCCTGTTCTTTTTGAGTTTCAAAATACGCATTCAGCGGCTCCTTTATATCTAAAGATGCTCCGTCCAAAGCATTCAAATACATTATCATAAATGTAACATCGCGCACTCCCCTTTTGTACTTTTTTTCAAGATGTACAAATTGTTTTTCAGGAAGCTGAGCATCCTTACCCAATTGAATAAACTCCGCAGAAGTTATCAAACCAACCCCTTTGTGGAGTAATTCTCGATTTTCATCTATGAACAAAAATGTTGGGTAAGCAAGTATACTATATAGTTTAGCCAGATCTTTTCCTTCTCCAACCTCCATGTTTATTTTAGCATTCACAAAAGATGCATTGTAATATTTGGCAACGGCTTCATCTGTAAAAACATTGTTTGCCATCTCTTTGCAGGGAGCGCACCATGATGTATAAGCATCTACAAAAATAAGTTTATGTTCTGTCTTTGCTTTAGCTAATATTTCTGCCCATGATGTGTGCTCGAAATTTATTTGGGCGGATATTTTATTGCCGTATAAGAATGAAAATAAAATTGCTGAAATCAGTATTAACTTTTTCATTGTTATTTAGTTTTAATTTTTTATGTCAGGTTAGATATGACACTTTCCTGTTTTTAATAAAGCTGCGAACTGGAAATTAAATTGGCCGCGAACTTCACGAATTTACATGAAAAATCTGTGTTATTTTAGTAAAATTCGTTTCAAAAGTTCAGAAAGTATTAATTCACATAGTTTCCCCTATTTTTCCTCTTACATTCGTATTTGAATTGTAACATTTTTATCACTTGAACGTCTTATAAATAAAAAAATAAAAAAT